>JAWOIR010000119.1:0-8423 GCA_046484545.1 Anaerolineales bacterium | reverse complement strand
CCTCGAAGGCAAGGAACTGCCCGGCGTGGCCGCGCTCAACGACAAGTAGCAATCACTGCATTAAAACAGGGTCATCCGGCAAGTCAGATGACCCTGTTTTTTTTTGCTGACGCAAAACAGGGTCCTTGGGAATTCCCGTGATAAGTCCTCTGACTGTCTATTTGGTGTGGTGCGGCACATGCCACCTGCCGAGGAGACCCGGAAATTTGATGTTCATGCCTGCGAAGCACGCATGAACATCAAATTTCCGGGTTTTTCTTGTGAGCCGCGAAGCAGTCACACAGATAAGACAGTCAGGAGCCCATGCCCCAAAATGCGGACTTCTTTACGGCAAATATCAGAGAACCATCCTTGTTTCCTATTGCAAAAAAGTAAATTGGACGTATACTATCGGTATTGATTTGAATCCAAAGGAGAAAACCATGAATCAAGAATTTTCCAACGTTTCTGAGCCGCCTAAAAAGAAAAATACTGCCCTGATTGTTGCTGGGGTGGTGGCGGCGCTTTTGCTTTGCTGTTGTTTGCTGGTGCTTGGGGCCTTCGCGCTGCTTGGTCCGGCTGTCGGCAGTACGTTCGAGAGCATTGAGCGCGACCTCAGTGCTGAAGGCATTTCCCCCGAATCCGCTGAAGAAGGTTCGTACGATGAATTTGTTCCCAGTGGCGGCTACGGCGATGATACCCTGCGTTTCGATACCTGGATTAACGTTGGACTGGCTGCCGCATTTGCCAATTGCACCGTTCCCGAGGATGGGGCTGCGCGCACCGAAATCCAGGTTTTGCAAGAGCCTGACAGCGCCGGGGTTTGGGTCGAACGCTGGACGGTTCCTTGCGATGGCGGCACTCCGAAATCCTTCACCATCACCTTTACTCCGGCAGAGAGCGGTGGCACAGATTTTTCCATCCAAAGTGACGACTAAATAGATTTGCTTTTGCTGGGCAGGCCCGGAACTTCCCGGCCTGCCCTTTTTTGGTTCTTTAGGAATTCCCGTGATAAGCCCCTGCATTTTGGGGTGTGAGCGTGCGCGCGTTTGCGGCACGCTCACACCCCAAAATGCGGCCTTCTTCACCCCGAAGGGCGCCGGGGCAGGCAGGCAAATATCAGAGAGCCCCTTTTTTGTTCTTGCAATTCAGCGCAAAAAATGTTAGAAATACAGCCTTATGACAGAAATCGCCCCGACTTTCTTTATCGGTAATCTAGCCATTCACGGTGACGCCATTCTCGCGCCCATGGACGGCTATTCGGATTGGCCCTTTCGCTCGCTGTGCCGTTCGCTCGGCTCGGCGATGAGCTACACCGAATTCGTCAAATCGGAAGACATCGTCCATCTTTTTCGGCGGGTGCGCGCCAAATTGACCTATGAAGAATCCGAGCGCCCGGTTGCCATCCAGATTTATGGCGACGACCCGGATATCCTGCTCGAAGCCGCCCTGATAGCCCAGGATTTAGGCCCGGATACCATCGATATCAACATGGGCTGCCCGGCCAAGAGCGTTGTCCATCGCGGCTGCGGCGTTGGTTTAATGCGCGCGCCCGAAAAAATCGGCCAGATTTTCAGTAAATTGACCGCCAAACTGAGCATTCCTGTTACCGGGAAAATGCGCCTGGGCTGGGACGATTGCATCAGTTACCGGGAAGTGGCCCGCATCGTCGAAGATAATGGCGCGGCGCTGATAGCCGTCCACGGGCGGACGAAGAACCAGGGCTACGGCGGCCAGGCGGATTGGGACGCGATTGCCGAAGTCAAGTCGCTGGTCAAGATTCCAGTCATCGGTAATGGCGATGTCAGGCGCGTCGCCGACATCCAGCGCATGAAGGACTATACCGGTTGTGACGCGGTCATGATTGGGCGTGGGGCGATTGCAAACCCCTGGATTTTCTCCGGCATCGACCGCGAAGAGGTCACCCCGGCCCAGGTGCGCGAGACCATGCGTCAGCATCTGGAGAAAAATGTCGCCTTTTATGGCGAGGAGGATGGCGAACGGCTGTTCCGCAAGCACGCCATGCACTACCTCGGCCTGCACACGCTTGACCGCGAAGCGCGCAAGAACATCCTGCGCAAACGCCCGCCGGGGGAATACATGGACATTTTGCGCGAAATCGAAGCCCAAATGCAAACCGCCGCCCAACCTTAGCCGGGCGGCGGTTTGGTGTTTTGGGGTCGTTCGACAATGTCAGTAAATCACGAATATTTCAAAAGAACCCGATTTTTAGTGTGCGTAGCGGGCATACGCCCGCTACGCACACTAAAAATCGGAAATTCTTCTAACTTTCGTGAATTTCGGGATGACTGTATTTACAACGAAATTTCAGCCTTGACCATTTCGGTTTCGCTGTCGGTCTGGATTGAGGAGAATCCCAGTTCGCGGCACAATTTTTGCATGGCTTCGTTTTCAGGCGAAATAATCGCAATCACGCGCTTGATTTTTTCAGATTTGGCGACATCCAACAGGCGTTTGAGCAATTCCTTGCCCAGGCCCTGGCCCTGGAACTTGTCGTTGACCAGCATCGTGAAGCGTGCTTCCTCGTTTTCGCCGCGCAATTTGCTCAGGCGGGCGACGCCAAAAACGGCCTTCTCGCCTTCGTCTTCACCCTCGACCACCAGCGCAATTTCGCGGTCGTAGTCGTTGTGGGTCATGCGCGCCAGGCGCTCGTGGGTGACGCGCTCACTCAAAACCATCGGCGAGAGATAGCGCAGGTACACGCTGCGGTCAGACAGATTTTCGTGGAACTTGAACATCATCGGCTCGTCCTCGGCGCGGATGGGGCGGATGGTCACTTCGCGGCCATCGCGCATCGTCCACGCTCCGACGTATTTGTGCGGGTACGGGCGAATTGCCAGTTGCGGAAGTTCGTCTTCGCTCAGATGCAGGTCGTGCAGTAGCACGCGGCCATCCAGGGCCAGCAGGCCTTCGGGCGAAGCGATGAGCGGATTGATGTCCAGTTCGGCAATCCAGGGCTGTTCGACCACCAACTGGCTGAAGCGCACCAGCAGTTTTTCCAGCTCGGCCAGGTCGACCGGCTTTCGTCCGCGCACACCTTTCAGGGCATGGAAAATCTTGGTGCGTTCCATCATGCGGCGCGCCAGGGTGGTGTTGAGCGGCGGCAGGCTCAGGGCGCGGTCTTTGAAGATTTCCACCAATTGGCCGCCCATGCCGAAGAGCAGGACGGGGCCAAACTGCGGGTCGATGCTTGAACCGATAATCAGTTCGTAGCCTTCCATCTTGACCATCGGCTGGATGGTGACACCCAGGAAGTGCTCGGCCCCGGCCAGGCGGGTGACCGATTCCTTGATTTCTTCGTAAGCGGTTTTGGCGGCGGCTTCGTCCTTGATGTTCAGTTTCACGCCGCCCACGTCGGTCTTGTGGGTGATGGTCTCAGAGTGGATTTTGATGACGACCGGGAAGCCCAACTGCTTTGATTTTTCGGCCGTTTCTTCGGCGGTTTCGGCAATCAGCATCGGCGTGACCGGGATGCCATACGCGCCGAGCAGTTCCTTCGATTCGACCTCGGTCAGCAGGGTGCGGCCTGCTTTGCGGGCGGTCTCGATGATTTGACTGGCTTTTTCGCGGTCAGGCCCCTGGCCGGCCTCGTCCACCGGCACGCTGGGGGTTTCGTAGAGCGTCTTCAGGGCATGGGTGGATTGCCACATGTAAGTAAAGGCGCGCGCGGCTTCGTCGGGATATTGGAAGGTTGGGATGCCGGCCTTGTTCAGGATGGCCTCGCCTGCTGCCACTTCCAACCCGCCCGACCAGGAGGCCAGGATGGGCTTGTCGTACGATTTGGCGTAAGATTTCAGGGCTTCGGCAGTGGCGGTCGGGTCGGTCATGGCTTGTGGGGTCAGGATGACCAGCAGGCCGTCGCTGTTTTCGTCCTGGGCGGCCACTTCGAGCGATTTGGCGTAGCGTTCCGGGCTGGCATCGCCGATGATGTCAATCGGGTTATTGCGACTCCAGGCGCTTGGCAGGAACTCGCTCAACTTGTCCATCGTCTCCTGTGAGACCTCGGCCAGTTCGCCGCCGGTGGTCAGCAGGGTATCGGTTGCCAGCACGCCGGGGCCGCCGGCATTGGTCAGGATGGTCAGGCGCGGGCCTTTCGGGCGCGGCTGTTTGCCGAGCACTTCGGCCATCGAGAAGATTTCGCTGATGTTGTTGACGCGCAGCACACCGGCGCGGCGGAAAGCCACGTCCAGCACTTCGTCGGAGCCAGTCAATGAACCGGTGTGGCTGGCGGGAGCGCGGGCGGCGCCTTCGGTGCGTCCGGGTTTGATGACGATAATCGGCTTGGTCAGGGCCACTTCACGGGCGGCAGACAGGAATGAGCGCGCGTCGCCGATGGTTTCCATGTAAATGACGATGCTCTCGGTGTGTGGGTCGTCGCCCAGGTAGTAAATCAGGTCGCCCCAATCGACATCCAGCATCGAACCGACCGAGACGAAGTGCGAAAAGCCAACGTTTTCCTTGAACGACCAGTCCAGCACGGCGGTGCAGAGCGCACCGGATTGGCTGATGAAGGCCACATTGCCCTTGCGCGCCATACCCGCCGCAAAAGTGGCGTTGAGGCCGCTGACCGGACTCATCACGCCCAGGCAGTTCGGGCCGACCACGCGCATTTTGTATTTGCGCGCGTTTTCGAGCAGGCGGCGTTCCAGTTCGACGCCTTCCGGCCCAATTTCCTTGAAACCGGCGGAGATGACAATCGCGCCCTTGACGCCCATTTCACCGCACTCGCTAATCAGGTCGGGGATGATTGTTGAGGGGGTCACGATGACCGCCAGGTCGACCGTATCCGGCACGTCGCGGATGCTGGGATAGGCTTTAATCCCCAGCAGGCTGGAGCGCTTGGGGTTGATGGGGAAGACCGCGCCGCCGAACGGGCTGCTAATCAGGTTCCATAAAATCGTGCGGCCAACACTGCCTTCTTTTTCGGTTGCGCCAATCACGGCCACGTTTTTGGGCGCGAAAATGGCTTCTAGGGCGCCCTGGGTGTACAGATACACGTCATGGGCCGGGTCGAACAGGTTCTTTGGACGAGAAACGGGGAAATTGCTCATAGAAATAGGTTCCTTTTGGAATAACTGGCAGGGCCAGGAGATGTGCAAATCGCTTCGGGAAAAAAGCCCGTACCATTATAAAACCTTCAAGCCCATTTGCCAGCCTGAATGTGTCATGTTTTAAGGGTTAAGAATGTCTGTATTTTGCGGCTTGCGGGTACAATAACACCAATTAACAAGAATGATTTGGCGAGCAAGTAATTGAAAGAATTCCCGATTTTTGGTGTGTGTAGCGGGCGTGTGCCTGCTACACACACCAAAAATCGGCCTCCTCGCAAAATATTCGTGACCTGCTGATTATACACATTCGGAGTTACCATGAAGATACGCCCAAACAAAGGCCTGACCTTTGAAGATGTCCTGCTCGTCCCGCGTCGCTCGCCGGTCAAATCACGGCGCGACGTCAGCACCCGCACCCGCCTGACCGACCGCCTGTCGCTCAATATCCCGGTCGTCAGCGCCAACATGGATACCGTCACCGAAGCCCGCATGGCCATCGCCATGGCAAAAAACGGCGGCGTTGGCATCCTGCACCGCTTCATGACCATCGAGCAGCAGTGCAACCAGGTGCGGCGCGTCAAACGCGCCCAGGGATTCATCGTCGAAGCGCCTTATGCCATCCCGCTCTCAGGCTCGCTCGAAGAAGCCCGCCAGATGATGGAACGATACGAAGTAGGCGGACTGGTGGTGCTGGACGACGAATCTGGCAAACTGGCCGGACTCATCACCCAGCGTGACCTGTTCCTGGCTCCCGAAAACCTGTCTACCGTTAAGCAAGCCATGACCCCGCTCGAACGTCTCATCACCGCCGCGCCCGGCGTAACGGTTGACGAGGCCCGCGAGGCCCTCTACCGTCACCGCGTCGAGAAATTGCCTGTTATGGACGCCGATGGCAGCCTGCTCGGCCTGATTACCGCCCAGGATGTCGCCCTGCCGCGTGAAAACCCCTCCGCCAGCCTGGACGAAAAAGGTCGATTACTCGTTGGCGCCGCCATCGGCGTGACCACCAGCGAAAGGGAACGCGCCGCTGCCCTGCTCGAAGCCGGGGTCGACGCCCTGGTGCTGGATATTGCCCATGGCCACGCCGACCACTGCATCCAGATGGTGCGCGACATCCGCGCGCGCTTCCCCGAAGCCCAGATTATCGCCGGAAACGTCGCCTCGCGCGAGGGGGCGCGTGAACTGGCCGAGGCCGGGGCCAGCGCCATTAAAGTGGGAATCGGCCCCGGGTCAATATGCACCACCCGGGTCGTGACCGGATTCGGAGTCCCGCAGTTGACCGCCATCCTCGACTCGGTCGAAGGCGTGCGCGAATCCGGCCTCGACATCCCGGTCATCGCCGATGGCGGCATCCAGAAGGCTGGCGACATGGTCAAGGCCCTGGCCGCCGGCGCGGAGACGGTCATGGTCGGCAGTTTGTTCGCCGGGACGGAGGAAGCCCCCGGTTCGCCGGTCATCCGCGACGGGCAGAAGGTCAAGGTGGTGCGCGGCATGGCCTCGCTGGGCGCGACCATGGGACGCCGCGCCGCCGAACGCGGACAGGACGAAAGCGCCGAAGACGCCGAGGACTGGGACAAGGTTGTGCCGGAGGGCGTCGAGGCGGTCGTGCCGTATCGCGGACTGGTCTCCGAAGTGCTGACCCAACTGGTCGGTGGCCTGCGCTCCGGGCTGAGTTATGGCGGCGCGCGCAGCATCAAGGAATTGCAGGAAAACGCCGAATTCATCGAAATCACCCCCGCCGGCCTGCGCGAATCCGGCTCGCACGATGTCAGGAAGATTTAGAAAGTACAGGTCTAATGTCACTGCGAGGGCTGAGCGTTCTTTGTGAAGCCCGCGGCAGTCTCTCGCTATTTATTTTGTCAGTGTTGTTTAACTAGATTTTTCCTGTATAGGAGATTATTTCATGACATCATCGCTAAAAGAGTTGCGCTCGCTTTCCTCTGAAGACCTGATAAAAAAGCATGACCAATTGGCTCGAACTACATCTCACAGTGTGAATTACTACCTTCAAGAACTTGCGAGACGTGACCAAAATGCTCAAACAGAAGTGATGTTGAAACTGACTCGCTGGATTACGTGGATGACCGCTGTGATTACCCTAGCCACCATTGTTAATCTCATCCTCGCGTTTTTCTGATTTTTAACTTGATATTTTGAGAATGCCAGATCTAACCCAAAACATGACAAATGTCAGTTGACCCGCGCGGCGGATTTTTGCTATAGTGTTTGGGAAGGCTTTTGAAAGATACAAAGAGTTTGGCAGGTGATTCACAAACCACAAAAGCCCCAAGAGCTACAATCTTCTTTCTAAAATCACAATAATGATATGTCGGGTTTTTTGAAAAATATCGGCCACTACGTTCAAGGCAAAAAAGGGAAGAACCTAGCCGTCAAAATTTTGGCGGTTTCGACAGTTGCGTTATTTTTTTCTGTTTGGATAACAACAAAAATCTTTGCAAATAATCTTGACCTTCAACTGGTTATACTGAAACTTGCGGTTATTCTTTGGTTCACTTTCTCTGGCGTTGCATGGCTCCTTATGGCATTACGCCAAGAATTTATTCAACTGCTTACCATTAAAGGCTCACTGGCTATAATTTTAGGATTAACTTTCGCAATTGGGTCTTGGTTTGTCGCCTTACTGCTTTTCATTTTCCTCTGATGTTGCCCGGGCGAGAGTACCTTTTCAGCATAAGAGAAAACCTTTTCCCCCAGGTCCCTTGATAAAGGGCGTGCGGCGGCGCATCGCTACCTTCCTGAAGATTTTCATGCCTTCCGCTGCACAGCGTCCCAAGTTTTTATGGGGTCAATCCTTAATTCGTTGGGCGGCTTGTATATAAACTTTGGGAGTATTAAGTGTGGCAACTCTTCATTTGATGGTTGGGCTTCCATGTTCAGGAAAAACAACGCTTGCTCAAAAGCTTGAAAGTGAGAAAGCAGCGCTTCGATTGACGCCTGATGAATGGCAAGTGCGTCTCTTTGGTCAAGATGCAGAAGAGCCAGAACATAACACCAGGCACGATTTAATTGAGGCCTTGCTTTGGAACATAGCAAGTAGAGCACTTGTACTGGGAACGAATGTGATTCTCGATTTTGGCTTCTGGGCACGGGAGGAACGCGAAGATTTCCGGTTGCGGGCGAAGCAGCTTGGGGCCAGTAGTGAAGTACATTTTCTCGATGTTCCGGAAGATGAGCTGATGCGACGACTCGCGATAAGGAATTCGCAGCCTTCGCAGGCAAGTTTCCACATTCCTGAAAATATGATGAAGCCCTGGATTGCGTTCTTCCAGAAACCAACACTCGACGAACTTGAGCGCAGAGAGTAGATGAGTTTGGAGAAAAGCACCCAAGCCGCTAAAGCATGTCGGAGCT
>JAWOIR010000051.1:0-11716 GCA_046484545.1 Anaerolineales bacterium | reverse complement strand
GCGGGCGCGGGAAGAGTACTTTGTCCTCCAGCCCCAGTTCTTTGATGATGCCAAGCATATGCCTGTCGCTGGCAAACCAGTGATGGTAGAACTTCTCCACCGACCAGTCCCAGCCCGGTTCCTTGAAGCCGCTCGCCAGTCCGCCGACGTAGTCCGCCGATTCGTAGATGACGACCTCGTGCCCGGCCTTGCGTAAGTCCCAGGCGGCGGCCATGCCGCCATATCCCGCTCCGATGATTGCAATTTTCATAGATTTCTCCGTTGGGGCGACCCGCCGGGTCGCCCTTACTTCTCCAAACGTTCTGCCACCGCCTTCAATTTGCCCCACTCCTCGCGGATGATGTAGAGCATTGCCAGCGTGCGCAGCCAGCGCAGGTCGCATTCCGGGTTTTCGGCCAGTTGCTCGAAGACCTCCAGGGCTGTGTCGTCGGTGCGTTTCGAGCGGGCATACTCCCCGGCCAGTTTTTCGAGCGACTTTTCGCTTTGCTTGTGCAATCGCCCGGCATTCTCCAGGCTGGGGCGTTTCTGCCGCACCTGTTCACCGACCCGATTAACCGCCTCGTTCAACTCCTCGACGCTGAACGGCTTGCCCAGGTACTCCTGCACACCCAGGGTGATGGCTTTGTTGAGTGTATCGATTTCGCGTTGGGCAGAGATGATGATGCAACCCGTATCCGGGTAGATTTCGCTGATTTGTTTGAAGGCGGTCAGGCCGTCCATGTCCGGCATGTTGATGTCTATGACGACAATATCCGGGTGATGTTCGCGTGCCAGTTCAACGGCTTCGCGCCCATTTTTAGCGATGGCAACAACCAACACATCCGAATTCATCGAGAGCATAATTCGAACACTGCGGCGCGTTTCCTGGAAGTCGTCTGCGATGAGCACCCTGAGCGGTTTGCCTGTGCCTGCTTCGGACATACAACACCTTTAATTTTACTGCTTGAGCCTGTCATTTCGACAGCTAGAAATCTTAGCCCCGACAGAAGATTTCCCCTGGCACCACCCGCCAGGGCAGGTGTCAGGCGCCGCCGGGCGGCTCCTTCGAAATGACAAACTCCACGATTTAATTTTACGCCAAAACAGCCCTCATCCCGTTACTTTGCTTCAATCTCGCCGCGTAGCGAATCAGACCACTTGATGCCCTCGCGTGCCAGGAACCAGGCGCCCAAAACCGTAATCGGCAGCCACAGGGCCACATGCAACACAAGGGTATACCCAGCGGCCATGGCCTGGTCGACTCCGTAAGCCGTCAGCACAGCGATACCGGGCGCGTCGAAGGTGCCGATGTAGCCGGGGGCCGAGGGGATGGTCGTCGCCAGGTTGACGATTCCGTTCATCAACATCAGCGCGAAGAACGAGACTTCAAAATCGAAAGCGTGCATCACAAACCAGTATTTGGCCGTTTCGAGCAGCCAGATGACCACCGATGTCAGGAAAACCATCAGCACATTGAAGGGCGAACGCAGTGAGGCCAACCCCTCCAGAAATTTGTGCATAATCCCGCTGACTTTTTCACGCAAACGCTCCGGCAACAGGTGATTGATGAACCAACCCCCGACCCTGGCCGTCCAGGCCGGGAACATGGCCGCCAGCAGGAAAATAATCAACGCGCCGACAAAGGCCGCCGTGCCGTAAATCGCTACCTGCTGGATATTGCCGACAAAACCGGAGGAACTGGTCAGTTTTGCCAATTCCGACAGGTTGACGAAGATAAAGGCCAGCATCACCACCCCGTCAAAAATACGCTCGACGATGATGGTCGCCAGCGAAGCCGAAACCGGCACGCCTTCTTTGCGCTTCAGGATGACCGCCCGCAGCACCTCTCCGGCCCGGGCCGGGTAAATGTTGTTGCCCATGTAACCAATGGTCGTTATCGGGAACATCTTCGATGTTGGAATTTTCTTGATTGGTCCCAATAAATAATGCCAGCGCCAGGCCCGTGCCCACACGCCGACAAAATAGACCGCCACGCCGGGCAAAATCCACCAGTAATTGGCCGCCGCCACCGCAGACCAAAAATCGCCCAGGTGTAAACCACGCAGGGCGAGCCACATAAACAGGACGCTAATCAGCACCCCAAGCCAGAGTTGCCATTTCTTCATCGTGGGCTGATTTTACCATTCAAATCTTGTGGGTTCTCTGATATTTGCCGTGAAGGAGGCTGCATTTTGGGGTGTGAGCGCGCGTACGCGCGCTCACACCCCAAAATGCGGGGGCTTACCACGGGACTTCCTAAAGAACCATCTTGTGTGGTTCTAAAAAAACAGAGACCGGTCTGGTCTCTGTTTTCTCGTTTACGCTTTTTGCAGCCCCATCGGCTGTTTGCGGATTTGGGCATCAGCGGCCTTGGACAACACCTTGCCGACCAAATTCTCCGGCACATCGACCATCGAATTCCGGTCCTGAATTGTGATTTTGCCAATCACCGCACCGGGGATATCGGCAACCCCGGCAATTGCACCAACAATGTCATTGGGGCGAATGCCGTGCTGTTTGCCCAGACGCAGGCTCAATCGCACCATGCCCGGCTCGTGGGATGACTTGCCGCCAGAATCGCGTGAGACTTTTCCCCCAGCCCGGTCACTGAACCGCGCTTTGGGATACGTTCGCTGCTCCCCGCGGCCTTTATAGCGCTCACTGCGCTCAAAAGCGCGTTCAAACGCCTTGGGCTTTTGCTCTTCAGTCGGCGTAACGGCTGCGATTGGCCTTTGCTTCTCCTCGGCGCGGACGATTTTCATCGCCACGGCCGCGATTTCGAGCGGGTCGTGACCTTCGGCCACCAACTGCTCGACCAGCACGCGCTCGGCTTTGCAACGTCCACGCGAGAGCCAGACGCGGAATTTCTCAATCAGTTTCTCTTCGCGCAATGCCAGAATATCGGCTTCATTCGGCACGGGGGCTTCCTTGATTTTTTGGCGGGTCAGGGCTTCGACCTGACGCAGGCGGCGCTTTTCGCGCGGCGCAACCAGGGTAATTGCAACGCCGGTTTTCCCGGCCCGGCCTGTGCGCCCAATCCGGTGGATGTAAATTTCAGGGTCGTGGGGCAGTTCGTAGTTGAAGACGTGCGAAATATCGTCGATGTCCAGGCCGCGCGCGGCAACGTCGGTTGCCACCAGCACCTTGATTTGCCCTTGGCGGAAGCGGTTCAGGGTCCGTTCGCGGGCGTCCTGGCTTAGGTCGCCATTCAGGGCTTCGGCGGGGTATCCGCGCCGGGTCAGTTCGTTGGCAAGGTCGCCGGTCTCGACGCGGGTATGCACAAAAATCAACGCGCTGCTGACTTCTTCAATCTCGAACAGGCGGGTTAGTGCGGCAGTTTTTTCGCGCAGGTTGACGAAATAGTAGCGTTGCTCAATCATCGTGCTTGTCATCTGGTTGCGCTCGATGGCAATCGATTGCGGGTCGCGCATGTATTTTTCAGCCAGGCGGCGGATTTCTGCGGGCATGGTTGCCGAGAACAGGGCTGTCTGTCGTTCGATGGGGGTTTCAGCCAGAATGGTTTCGATATCCTCGACGAAGCCCATCGAGAGCATTTCGTCGGCTTCGTCCAAAACGACGGTGTGGACGCTGCCAATATCCAGCACGTTCTTGCGCATCAAATCCATCAGGCGGCCCGGCGTGCCGACGACCACATCCACGCCGCGGCGCAGTTGGGTGATTTGGGGCATGTATGCCGCGCCACCGTAAACGGCCAGCACGCGCACATTCTGGAACTGTCCATATGCGCGAATCGATTCAGATACCTGTAAGGCTAGTTCGCGGGTCGGGGCCAGCACCAGGGCCTGGACGTGTTTGCCATTCGGTTGTAGGTTATTAAGAAGGGGGAGAGCGAAAGCGGCGGTCTTGCCGGTGCCGGTCTGTGCCTGGCCGATAACATCGGCCCCGGTCAGCATGACCGGAATCAGGGCGGCTTGAATCGGCGTGGGGGTGGCGTATCCGCGCTCGGTGACAGCCTGCACCAGTTCGGGGTGCAGGTTAAGGTCGGTAAATTCGGTTGTCATCAAAACTCCATCTTGGCCTTGCGGATTCCTTCCACAAGGCTATAAAATTCGACTGTTTTGATGACTCCGCAACCCTGTCCCTTTGCCGCAAACGATAGGTTTTCCTCGCGGAAAATCCATTCTGGCAACAAAAAAGCCCGCCGGTTTCTGACGGGCAACTGCTTCGAAGCAATCAAAACAAATCCCAGAAACATTCACGCCCACACGAGCGCGGGCAATATTATATCACAGTTTTGGTAAATGGGTGAAAAATGATAAGACGGTTCTTTAGGAATTCTCGTGATAAGCCCCCGCATTTTGGGGTGTGAGCGTGCGTACGGACGCTCACACCCCAAAATGCGGCCTTCTTCACGGCAAATATCAGAGAGCCTGATAAGACAGCCAGGGGGCTTATCAGGGGAATGCCCAAAGGGACTAAAGCCGGTGGTACATCATCCTTTTTGTGATAGCATTGCCCGCACAGGAGAAACCAGCCATGCCAAAATTACTGATTGCCACCGAAAACCAGGGAAAAATCAAGGAATTACAGGAGCTACTGGCCGGATTGGGCCTCGAGCTGGTCACGCCGCGCCAACTGGGGTTGACTCTCAACGTGGTAGAAGACGGCCAGACCTACGAGGAGAACGCCGGGAAAAAAGCCCGCGCTTACGCTAATGCCAGTGGGCTGGTCGCCCTGGCTGATGATTCCGGTCTGGAAGTGGACGCGCTCGAGGGCGCGCCTGGCCTGTATTCGGCGCGCTACTCCCCCCAACCTGGCGCCACCGATGCTGACCGGCGCGCATACCTGCTGAAAAACCTGGGCGACAAGCCGCGTCCCTGGCCCGCGCATTTCCATGCCACCGTGGCAATCTCCAGCCCGGATGGCGCCCCGCGCTTTGCCGAGGGCAATTGCTACGGCGAAATCATCCCCGAAGAACGCGGCAGCGGCGGATTCGGCTACGACCCGATTTTCTTCATCCCGGCATTGGGGCGCACCATGGCCGAACTGGACATGGACGAAAAAAACCGCCTGAGCCATCGCGCCCTGGCGGTGCAAAATGCCGTTCCGATTTTGCGGCAAATTTTTGGACTTTGATTATCCGGCTTCACCTGGCTGGTAATTAATCGTCTCAAGGAATAGATTAAGCGGCGCGGCCACCTTTTGCGCTTCTTCGAGCATGACCATATGCCCGGCAGATGCGACTGTATAAAGAATCGAATCTTTGAGCCGGGCCTTGAGTTGTTCCGAAAGATGCAAGGGGGTCAGTTTGTCTTCTGTGCCGCATACAATCAGGGCCGGGGTTTTGATGCGCCCAAGCAGGTGGGCTTCGTCGTAAGCGTCACAGGCCAGGAAGTCGCCGTGCAAAACTGCCGGACGGACTTCGGCCATGCGCTGCCCGGCCAGTTCTTTCAGGCGCGCATCGGCTTGCGGGCCAAAGGCCAGGTCGTTAAGTTGCTGAACAGCCAATGCAAAGGTGGCCGGGGTTTCTGTCTTTTCCAATATCGCCGGGGAAACGCGCAGGCGCGGCCCGGTGGCAACCAGTCCCAGGCCCAGTGTCCGGCTGGGGTTGTGTACCCCAAGATAAAGGGCGATGGCACCGCCCATCGAGTGCCCCACAAAAACAGCTTTGTGGATTTTGAGCACGTCCATGAAATTCAGCACGGCGCGGGCGTAATCTTCGATGGTTTGCAGGCCAAATCCATCCGACTTGCCGTGCCCGGGTAAATCCAGCGCGTAGATGCGTTGACCCGCCATGCGCCGGATTTCAGGCGGCCAGTTCAGGTGTGTGCCGCCAGCTCCGTGAATCAGGATGACCGCCGGGCGCGACCAGTTTTCTTCTTCGTTGGCAAAATAGTACATTTCAGCCGAAATTGGCATGATTCACCTTGCTATTGTTGTGCCCGGCCGTGATGCAGTTTGTCGGCTGCTTCTTCGCTCAGGGGGATATAAACATTGACACGGGTCCCCTTATCTGGCGCAGAATCGATGTGTAACAGGCCATTGACCAGTTCAGTGCGTTCACGCAGGTTGACCATGCCCAAACTGCCGCGCTTATCGTAGGACTTTGTGATTGCATCGACATCGAACCCTTGGCCTTCATCGGCTACCTGCAACCAGGCGATTTCGGGCTCCTTTTTGACAGGCTTCAATCGGACATAGATTCGCGCCGACTGGGCGTGTTTGCGGGCATTGTTGACGGCTTCCTCGACCAGGTAGAAGATGATGCCCTTCTTGCCCATTTCGATTTCATCGGCCAGCTTTTCGTCAATCTGGATGACAACTTCCTGCCCAAAGGTCTCTTTCATCTTTTCCGCCATTTGTTCCAACGCCGCCGTCAGTCCCTGCGATTCAAGCACCAATGGACGCAGCGTGAACAGCATGTGGCGTATTTCCTTGGTCGTACGCCGCGCCAGGTCTTCAATTTTGACCAATTCCTCGGCGGCCATAGCGGTGTCACGCTCGAGCATCTTGCGCGACAGGTTGACCCGCATGGCAATTGCGGCCACCGACTGGGTCGGCCCGTCGTGCAGGTCGCGAGCCAGTTTTTTGCGCGCTTCCTCCTGGGCTTCGGCCATGCGTTCTTTTTCATCGGCCAAATCCTGATACAGGCGCGCATTTTGGATGGCGGTGGTTGCCTGGCGCCCAATGATACCCAGCACTTCGCAACGGTCTTTTGTAAAATATCCCGGGTCAGGATGGCCAAAAAGCAGGACACCATATACGCTCAGGCCGGTGCGCAGCGAAAAACAATATGACGATTGACAATTGTACATACCAATCAGTCCCCTGAGTTCCGGGTCATCCTTGACCGCACCCGCCAGCACGTTTTCGTCATCCTCGATGGCGCGATGCAGGATGCCGGTCTTGGCCGGAAAGGTCATGCGCAGGTCGGATTGGGGGTAACGACGCGCCGAAGCAACCACCAATTCTTCACCATCGAAGAGTAACACGCCGCTAATGAGACGGTCATCCCTCGGCGTTGTATCTTCCTTTTCGATATCATCCACATGTAAAGCGCTGGCGCTGATTTCAAGTGCCATATCCAGCACGCGCCGGTAGCTGAGCGTGGCGGTCAGGGTTGAACTCAGCCTGTAGATGGCGCGCATCCGGTCGGTTTCGATATTTTGCTGGCGTTTGCGCTCTTCGTTTTGTTTGTTGCGCATCAAACGCAACTGGTTAATCATTTGCTGACTGATAAAACCAAAAACCAAACCCAGGACAAGTGTAAATAATGCCAAGACCCCAAACAGTATCCAGTCCAGGTCATTTAGGAAAACGTTCAGCCCTTTTACCGCTATCACTACCAGGGCAGTCAACAAGCCGCCGCGCATGTCGAAATATAAGGCTCCGGAAATAATGGGCAAAATTCCCACCCACATGGCCGGGCCGGACAGTCCGCCCTGTGCAAAGAAAAAAAGACTGCCAAAAACCAAATCCATCAGCAGGCTAATCAGGCGGTGGTTGGGCAAACGTTGGTTGAGCCCTGCCAGCAAGGTCAAGATGATGTTCCAGAAAACAAGCACTACAAGTATCAAATTCCCCCAGGACTGCAAAACCCCGGCCAGCGAAAGCGAAATCACCACTCCCAGCAAAACCAGCCAGCGCAGCGAAATGACAAACCAATCGGCAACAAACGGCGAATCGGATTTATACATAACTTAATGATACTCGATACTTAACCCAAAAATGCGGGGACTTGCAGGAATTACCAACGAGCCACTTATCACGGGAATTCTCAACGAGCCAATCGGCAATTGTCAAATTTCATACCCCATCTTTTTTAAGGCAGGGCCAAAACGCTCGGCCAAAATCGCCCGGTCTTCTGCACCGTAATGCTCACGGAAGCGGCCAACCTGCCCTTTGAAAAAGTGCGTGCCTTGTTGTCCCTGCGTCTGACCGGGACGATATTGCTCGATGACCGTCCGCACCTGCTCATCTTGCAAAGAAAGGCCCATGAAACGGGCAATTTTTTCGGCCTCGGTTTCGTAATCCGTCAGGAAATCCTCATAGCGGGTCTTGAACACCCCCGGAATGTGAATCCAGCGTTCCCAATCATCCACATATTCGCTGATAAACTCCAGCGAGGATTTGAAATCGGTCAGGTGCGAAAACGCATTTGGGCGGCCCTTCTCGACAGCCCGGCGGCCATAATCGAAAGCCGAAAGCATCGCGTCGCGCGGGTCACGGTAAATATAAAAAGCCTGCATCATACCGCCCTGGATGAGGGCGCGCGCCCAAATCGTCGGCGCGGAATGGGCTTTGATGACAAAAGTGTGTCCCAGCAGGGCCGGGCGCAGCACCATGAATAGCCGCCGCAAACTCAACACGCCAATATTGCAATTGACCTCGGTCAGGATATTCTGCAAACCGAACTTCGTCCGAATCTCACGCGCATCGGCACAGCCGGTTGTTGCCATCAGGTCGTGGACAAGGTTATAGTGCCAGCCCGAACCGGCGCGCGGCATTCCTACAGCCAGAACAATCATGTTTCACTCCGAGAAAAAACACCAGCCAGGATGCCCAAATTTAACCACATTTCTGGCATGGCGAAAGAATCAACTGAAATTGAATGCAGCACCAAGGCGGTCAGCGTGAATATCGCCGCCGCGCCCAAAAAGCGGGAAAACGGCGCAGGACGGCGCGCAGCGGCCAGCCCGTCCGCCAGGATTCCCAGCCAGAACGCGATAAAAAGTGTCAGCCCGGCCAGGCCGGTTTCTGCCAGCAGGCGCACATACAAATTTTTTGGGTTGGGGAACAACCTCGAACTCGGCGAGAGCGCCTGGGCAATCTCCGGCTCGCCCATCAGTAACTCGTTTGGCATATTCTGGTAAATCGAAAAACCGCTCGCGCCCATGCCTACCCCGGTCAGCGGATTGGTGTCAAAGGCTGGCATTGCCCCGACGACATACGCCACTCGTGGCCCCATCGAAGCGCTGGATAGATAACGCCAAAAATTACTCATGTCGGATGTCCAAAGACTGCTGATGTAGCCCTTATCCGACAAAAAGACGCCCGCCCCGCCCAGGGCCACCACCATTATGACGATTAAAAGCACGCGAACACCCGCCGCCTGTATCCTGTTCGAGCGGCTTTTATCCACACCCCGGCGGAATGCGGCCAAAAACCAGGCCCAGGCCATTTTCAGCGCCCCGCGCCCGGTGATAAGGACGGTTATCCCCGTCGCGGCAACTACCATCGCCAATCCTGTGCGCGAATACGTTGCCAGCACTGCCGCCAATGCGCCGAGGGTGAGAATACTAGTGGTAAGAAACCCTAAAGGTTTTGCAAAACCTTTAGGGTTTAGCAAAATCGCCACCAGCCAGGGCAAATACAAAACCGACAATTGCCCGGCCAGCCAGGAGGGTTCGAAGGCAAAGCCAGAAATTCTGCGATTCTTGACCAATCCGCGCACCGAGAACATTTCCTGAATCTCGCGCAGTTCGTCGCGATAGCCATAATTCAAGCCATAAAACTGAATCGCGCCCCAAACCAGATGCCCCGCCAACCCGACCATTAACCAGCGCACTGAAAACCTGACCTGGGCTTCATCCTGATTCATCCAGGCGGCGGCCAGGAAAAACGAAAGGCCAATCGCCAGGGTGATGAAAGCGCGCACCGCCCTGTCCCAATATTCCACGCCGCGCAGTTCGATGGGCGCAAACGTCGCGCCGATGGCAGTAGCGGCAATTGCGGCCAGCGTAAAAGCAGCCAAAACGGTAAAACTTCCCAAGCGCGGGAATCCAATCTCGCGCCGCCAAAGCATGATGAACAGAATTAGCAACAGGGCCGCCAGTGGGTAAAGCGCCAGCGGACGTACAAACGTCCCCGCGCCCATAAAAGGCATATAGCGGAAACTGGTGATGGGCAGGCTGACGAGGGTTAAGGCCCAGAGCAGGCGGGAGAGTTTGGAGAGAGACATTGCAGTATTCGGTATTCAGTGGCCAGTAATCAGTAATCAGTTCTGGTGGTCAGGGGGCCGTATGCAAAGCGCAAAAATTGCCAAGTTCTTAGCGTTCTTCGCGGTTTAATGGGTGAAAGAACAACGCCCAGAAAGCCAGTAAAACCAGTCCCAGACCGGCCCCGGCCAGGGCGTAGGTTCCCAATGGCACGGCGCGGGTGACGGGCAGGTTTTGGGTTTGGGTTGGGGTGATGACCAGGTAAGGGGTGAACTGGTCTGCCGAGGCTGCGGCTTTGACGGTAAAGGCTTCAGCCCAATCCCTGGCCAGTTTGGCGGCGAGGGCGGCTTCGGCTGAGTCCGCGTAGAAGTGCCAGCCGCCATCCGAGGGTTGGGAGAGGGTCAGTGTCCCGGCGCGGAGGGTCGTCACGTTCATCCCGCTCTTGTCCGCAACGGCTTGCAGGGTGTCGTCTGCCCAGGCCAGTTCGGCCAGTTTGCGGGCTTCGCGGTCGAGGAAATAGAAAACTTCGCGGTCGGGGATTTCGGCCCAGGATTGTTCGACGTTGAAATCGACCACGACGGTGGCGCGGGCGCGGTACTCGGGCGGGAAGACGGCGTAAACAGCCATGCCGAGTAGGCCGCCAAGCAGCGTGCCAACCAGCCACAGCCGCCAGGCGCGCAGCAGGCGGTAAATGTCGTCAAAAGTGGGAGGAGTGAGAATATTTTGCATGGAGTCAAAAATTTCCAGATTTTTGTTCAAACGTCGGAAGACGTTTGAGTCTGTTTCAATTTGCGCTGTCTGTTCCAGTTAATCAGCGGCGCAACCAGTTTGCGGATGTAATATTTGGCGACGATGGGCGCGAGAGGCGAGCCGCCATCGCGGTAGTGGACTTTGAGCATTTCGGGCCAGCAGCGGTCGTCGGCGGCGATGGTTTTGCCGCTGGTGTGCAGGCGGAAGTTGGCCCAGACCGGCCCCGGAATATAACGAATTTCGCTGATTTTCGCCAGGCGCACCCACAGGTCATAGTCCATTGCGAAGTAGAAGGACGGGTCGAGGGGGCCGACTTGCTCCCACAAGTTAGCGCGCCAGAAGGCGGCTTGCTGTGGGATGTGGACGTAGCCCTGGCGCAGGCGGGCGTAGTCGGTCTGCGCGGCGGGAAAACGGCCAATGATGCGGTCGTCTTCGTCAATGAAGTTTGTCTCGGCATAGACCAGGCCGACTTGCAGATTTTCTCCCAGGAATTTTACCGCAGCCGAAACTGCGCCGGGGTTGTAGGTGTCGTCGGAGTTGAGCCAGGCAAGGATGTCGCCGGTGGCGCGGGCAAAACCTTTGTTGATGGCGTCGGTCTGGCCGCTATCCTTTTCGCTGACCCAGCCTGCCAGTTTACCGGCATATTTCTCGATGATTTCGCGGCTGCCGTCGGTTGAGCCGCCATCGATGACAAAATATTCGATGTCGGGGTAGTCCTGTTCGAGGACGGATAAAATTGTCCGCTCGAGGTAGCGGGCCTGGTTGAAGGAGGGGGTGACGATGGAGACTTTCATGGAAGTTACCGAAAGACGGCTATCGAATTCAGGTCGTAAAAATCTGCCACACAGCGGTTGACCCAGAAATTTTGGTCCTGGCGCAAGTCAATCAACCCGCCGGGAGAGCGAATGCCATGCAGGACGACATCCAGGTTGCCCTGTTGTCGTTGTTCCAACAGGTAAGTATCGCGTTCATCCCAGTGCTGGGCATAGCGCTGCGCCTGGGGCAGGGTCTGGATTTCCTTTTGCAAAAACCAGAGCGGGTAGGCCGCGGCGATAAACAACAGGATTGTCGCCACAATCATACCAGAC
>JAWOIR010000440.1:0-9823 GCA_046484545.1 Anaerolineales bacterium | reverse complement strand
CCCCGCCCCGAGCTTGATAAATTTCTCAGCATCCATGCCTTGCAACAGCAAAGCGAGCATTCGCCAGACGAACCGCCATTCAAGGATTTGCTGGCCTGGATGGACAAAAAGCAAAACGGACAAACCCTGCTGGAACGCAAATGTCAGCCGGGCGAGGTTATCATCCGCGAGGGCGAAGCGGGAAACGTCTTTTATATCATCCGCAGCGGATTTGCTATTGTCATCAAAGGCGAAATCGAAACGCCAACCCTGATTGGATTCCGCACAACCGGCGACACAATCGGCGAAATGGCCCTACTCGAAAACCGCCCGCGTTCGGCGACCGTCATCGCGCTCGAGCCCGTTTTGCTTTGGAAATTGGAACGCGACACCTTCCACCAATTCCTGGCTGAAAACCCAGCCCTCAGCCTGACCATGATGAGCATCCTGAGCGGACGCATCCGCGAAGCCGACGATGAACGACTGAGCGGCACAATCCGCGAACGCCAAAAGGAAATGGTGCTGGAAGACCTGAGCAAACTCGCCGCTTTCGACCCGCTAACCGGCCTGTATAACCGCCGCCAGATGGACAAAACCATAAGAGCCGAGGCCGTGCGCGCCATTCAGAACAAAAGCGTGGTCGGCATCATCATGGCCGATATTGACCACTTCAAAACCGTCAACGACACCTACGGACACCGCGCCGGAGACCTGATGTTGCAAGCCGCCGCCAGGATATTAAAAGAAAGCGTCCGCACCGCCGACAGCGTTTGTCGTTATGGCGGCGAGGAATTTGTCATCATCTTGCCCGGCGCATCGTTGGACATCATCGAACGTATCGCAAAAAAAATCCGCGCCCGCTTCGAGAAATATAAACTCGAATATGAAGGCCAAACCTTGCAGGCGACCATTTCGCTCGGCGCGGCCAGTTTCCCGCAACACGCCAACAGCCTGGAGCAAGTCATCCAGCACGCCGACCAGGCCCTCTACCAGGCCAAACGCGGCGGACGAAACCGGGTTGTGCTTTATTCGTCCAAAAACTAACCCATGCCCGAGCCCAAACAGTCCTCCCCTCGCCAGCGCCCCAACCTATCAAACCTGTTCGATTCGCTCGAAGAGAAAAAAGTCGACAGCCTGCGCACGCTGACCGGCATGAAAGCAGCATCCAGCCGCGATACCAGTCCCCTGGCGGTGAAAGTCCCCCTGCGCTCTGGTGGCGGCCCGCGCCTGGCCTCCGAACTGCAAATCTACCTGCCACCCGACCTGTGGCGCAAATTGAGCGGCGATTCCCCGCGCAGCGGCATTTACCTCAACGCCCTCGAACGGCTCAACTCCCTGCTGTACACCATCGCCACCTACCTGCCCGCCAACCTGGTACAGGAAAAAATGACCCGCCCCATCCCCGGCCTGGTGGATGGCAAAATCCTGCGCGGCTGCCTGCTGTTCTCGGATGTCAGCGGATTCACCGCCCTGTCTGAACGGCTGGCCGCGCTTGGCCCCGAAGGCGCCGAACACCTGACCGGCTTCATCAACCGCTACTTCACGGCCATGATTGACATCATCTCCTGGTCGAATGGAACCCTGCTCAAATTCGCCGGCGACGCCACCCTGATTTACTTCCCCGAACAGGAAAACGGCGACCATGCCCGCTGGGCCGCCCGCGCCGGACTGCGCATGTTGCGCGCCATGAGCGACTTCAAAGACATCCCCACCCCGCTCGGAACGGTCTCCCTTTCGATGAAACTGGGCATGGCGGCGGGCGGATTCCTGGCCGCCAGCATCGGCGCGCCCAAACGCATGGAATACGCCCTGATTGGCGAAACCGTCGCCCAGACCATGCAGGCCGAGGGCAATTCGTCTTCTGGGTTACTGGTCATGAACCGGGACGCCGCCGACATCCTGCGCGGCGAGTACGACCTGGACGAAATCAAATCCGGTTTCTTCCACCTGTCTCCCGGCCACGAGGCCGAACTCGACACCTTTGAGATTCGCCCCGAAAAACGCCGCGCCCGCAGCACCATCCCCTGGGACGCCAGCATCGAAGACCTGGCCACTGAAATCCACACCAGCCTGACCAAAATCCAGTCCCTGGCTCCCTACCTTGCCAGCGAACTGCTCGACCGCATCGTCTCGCACGCCTCGCAGCGCCGGGTTAGCAGTGAATACCGCCCGACGGTGGTCATGTTTTGCAATTTTAGCGGCCCGGAAGCCCTGCTCGAAACATGGGGTTCCGATGGTACACAGCGCGTTACCGGCCTGTTGAGCGCCTATTTCAGCGACATGAACGAAGCCATCAGCCGTTTTGGCGGCATCGTCAGCCGCATCGACCCTTATAGCAAAGGCACAAAACTGCTGGCCCTGTTCGGCGCGCCCGTCGCCCACGAGGACGACCCGCAGCGCGCCGTCAGCGCGGCCCTGGCAATGAACACCGCCCTGCAAGCCCTCAACCGCCGCTGGGCGCAAAAACTAGTTCGCCACCTGCCGCCCGGTTTCTCACAAAACTTGATTCAGCATCGCATCGGCATCACCCTCGGCGAGACCTTCGCCGGGCAGGCCGGTTCGTCCACCCGCCGCGAGTACACCGTCATGGGCGACGAAGTCAACCTGGCTGCGCGCTTGATGAGCGTCGCCGAACCGGGGCAAATCCTGGTTAGCGAAAAAGTGCTGGAGCGCGTCAACACCTATTACGTCAGCCGCAAACTGCCCCCGGTGCGCGTCAAAGGCAAGAAGAAACCGATTCCCATCTTCCAAATTGACGGCCCGCGTGAAGACACCCTGCTCAGCCGCATCCACACGCGCCCGGCCCTGGTAGGGCGCGCCGGCGAACTCGCCCGGGCCGCCGAAATCTTCGAGCGCGCCCGCAACGGCCAGGGCGGGCTGCTCTACCTGACCGGCCCAGCCGGAATCGGCAAAAGCCATCTGGCCGACACCCTGGCGCGTCAGGCCCTGGTCAACGCCTGGCAGATGGAGACCTTCCAGTGCCGCTCCTATCAGTCCGAGCAGCCGAACGCCTGCTGGGCCGGATTGGCGCGCGCCCTGGCCAATATCAGCCCGCTCGACCACCCGCTCATCCAGGCTGAAAAACTGGAACGCCTGACCAAAGAACTCAGCCTGGACCCCGCCGACCACACCGCCCTGACCGACCTGCTCGACCTGCGCCAGGCCCAACTCGATAAACGGGATAAAACGCTAACAGGCGGCGACGACCTGCTCAGAATAATCAAACGGGGCCGCACCAGCCGCAAAGCCAGTAGCTTGGATGTCTTCGAGCAACTAGACGATATCGAGGCCGCCTCACCCAGCGACACCACCCCCCTGCCCGACCGCCAAACCGCCCGCCAACAATCTGCGCTGGCAGCCCTGCTGGGCGGTCTTTCGAAATCCGCGCCACTGCTGGTCTTCTTTGAAGACATTCACTGGATGGACGAAGCCTCGCGCCAAACCTTACTCGAACTCAGCCGGTCGCTCGCCAATCGCCCCGTGCTCTTCCTGCTGGCCGGGCGTCCGCATGTGGGCCTGCCCGAAGGCCTGCCCAGCCTCGAACTGGCCCCCTTCAGCCGCGAAGAAACCAGCGCCATGGCCGCCGCCATTCTGACCGAGGGTCTGACCGACATCATCCACGAACAGAGCAATGGCAGTCCACTCTTCGTTGAGGAAATCAGCCGCTGGATTAAACGCACCCAGGGCATTGACGAAGCCGGTCTCAAGAGCATCCTGCAAGCCTCCGACATTTTGCAAAAACTGGTCTTGAGCACCCTTGAAAGCCTGCCCGAAACCCAGCGCGAAATCGCCCGCCTGGCCTCCGTGGTCGGCGTCGAATTTCGGCGCAGCGACGTGGAAGCCCTGCTGCAAGACTCGCTCGACCCCGTCTCGCTGACCGGCTACCTGCGCAGCCTGTCGCAATCGCGTCTGATTGAACTCAACGAAGCCGGCATCGACCCGCGCTATACCTTCGAGCAAACCATTTTCCGAGAAATCCTGTACACCAGCCTGCCCTTCGAACGCCGCCGCGAACTGCACGCCCTGATGGCCGAACACATCAAAAACCGCTCTTCGCGCCGCCAACTGCGCGACAAAATCGGGGCCTTTCTCGACGACGAAAGCAAATCAAAGCCCCAGCGCAGCACCGCCGAAACGCTGGCGCATCATTATGAAATGTCGGAGCAATGGCTGGAGGCCGCGCAGCAACTTAATACCGCCGCCGGGCTGGTTCCGCCCGAACAAGGTGGAAGCGAACCGCTCTTCAACCGCTCGCTGGCGATTCTCGAACGGATACCAGCCCAGGCCGACTCCAACCCCGTAGTTGGGTTGCAAAAAGCCCTGGCGGATACCGGGCTGGCGGGTCTCTCCCTGCGCGCGGACGATTTGCCCGCCGCCGCCGCATCCTGCGAAGCGGCCCTGGCCGCCGCCCCGCTCGAAAGCCTGCCGCCCGAACTCGCCGCCCGGCTGACGGTGACCCTTGCCCTGGCCTGGCCTTCGCAGGGCAAAACCGCCAAAGCCGCGAAGCAACTGAACGCCTTCCTCGAAAAACACGCGGACGACGAAAACGCCTGGAAGTTCCACGCCCTGCAAGCCTGGCTCACCTGGCGCGCCGGAGACGACCCCGCCGGCCTGGCCGCCTCGGCCCGCGAGTCGCTCCCCGAAACGGCGAACGACTCACAGGTGCGCGCGCGCGCCCTGCTCGACGATTTATCAGCCCAATGGCCGGCGGCCATTCCTCTATATAAAGTCCTCAACCATACCGATTGCGCCTGCCTGGCCCTCATCCGCCTGGGAGACAGCCATCTGCGCGCTGAAGAGTTCGACGAGTCAGGCAAGCAATACGAACTTGCCCGAGCCGACTGGAAAAAATCCGCCAATCCACCCGGCCTGGCCCTGTGCGCCTATCGCCGGGCCGAACTGGCCTGGCTGGCGCGCGCAGACGCCCAGGCCAGCTTGTCGCTGCTTGAGGAATCGCTCGAATGGCTGGCAAAGTCTCCGCCCGCCCTGCAAACCGGCCCGCGCGCCCTCGTCCAGAATGCCCTGGCGCGCATCAAAAAACGACAACCCGGCCCCTGGGAAGCCTGGCACTGGGAACCCTTTGAAGACCTGGTTTATATTGGTCTCTTGCTGCCCATTTTTTAGGTTCTCTGATATTTGCAGTAGAAAAATCCGGAAATTTGCTGTTGATGCGTGAGAAGCACACATCAACAGCAAATTTCCGGCTCTCCTCGGCAACGGGAATTTCCAAAGACCAATTTTTAAAGGAGTGAAGATGGAAAACCTGGCAGAAATCTTACAAAAAACCGCGATGTTTAAAACCCTGTCCGCGTCCGAAGCCGAGACCCTGGCCGGGCGGCTCAAAACCCGTTCCCTGCGCGCGGGCGAAGTGCTTTTCAACCTGGGTGACCGCGGCGAGGAAATGATTCTGGTGCGTGACGGACAGCTTGCCATCTACATGCCCGACCCCGAACACCCGGAATCCGGCCAGGCCCTGCGCGTTTTCAAGGCCGGTGACATTTTGGGAGAAATGGCGCTCATCGACCAGTTACCGCGCTCGGCCAGCGCCCGCGCCGAAAGCGACAGCACGATTGCGGCCCTGAGCCTCGACGATTTCCGCGACCTGCTCGCCAACCAACCAGAAGTCGCCATGAGCGTGATGAACGGCCTGAGCGGGCGCATCCGCTACACCACCGATTTCATCGGCGAAGTGCGTCAGTGGGTGCAGCGCCTGGGAGAAGGCAACTACGAGGCCATCCAGGCGCCCGGCGATGTCGAAGACACCTCGCTCTCGGCCCTGGCCGCCGATTTTGTGCGCATGGCCGCCCAGGTGCAAGCGCGCGAAGAAAAACTAAAACAGGAAGTTGCCGAACTGCGCATCCAGATTGACGAGAAACAACGTCGCGAGAAAGCAAGCGAAATCACCGAAAGCGAATACTTCCGCGACCTGAAAGCCCAGTTGCGCGCCATGCGCGAACAGGACGATGATGAGGATTAGCCGCCTATCGAGCCACCAAACCTTTCAGAATTGCAAGGTTTGACATCAAAAACAGCCCAGCCCAAGCCCAAAGATTACAGACCTGTTGGGTATAACCCTTTCATAATTCCTTATTCGACTAACGTTATAGAATGAGTACTTTACGAATGTTTTTCAAAGAGCCCGAATTTTGGTGTGTGTAGCGGGCGCGCGTTTGCGGCCCGCTACACACACCAAAATTCGGAAATTCTTTCAACTTTCGTGAAGTACTGGTAATATCAATAAGATGTGTGAGGTATTATGAAAAAAAATCAATCGATTCAATTCCCAAAGAAAAATCACAAGTTGGCCTTCTCCCTGCTCACTTTGATTGTTTTATCGTTTTTGGCTGTGGGCTGCGCCAACTTTGAAGGAGCCGACCTGGCCGGTGGCGCAGGTGCCCAGGAAACCCTTGTGGCTGAAGCCGTTGGAAATGATGACGCTGTTGTGACCCCCGAACCGGAAGAACTCGTCATCGAGGAACCGGAAATCGCCCCCGTGAAAGAAAGCGGCCCAAGCGGAAAAATTATCTACATCGGCAAGAATCAGG
The DNA here is from genome assembly GCA_046484545.1 of Anaerolineales bacterium. GTDB lineage: Bacteria > Chloroflexota > Anaerolineae > Anaerolineales > Villigracilaceae > UBA8950. The sequence goes on along the minus strand of JAWOIR010000440.1, from coordinate 3,299 downwards.
ATGGCAAAACCGAAATCATGATAGCCAATGCCGATGGTAGCGATGAACCGGTTGCGCTGACCAACGACGGCACGCTCAAAGACACCCCGGTGTTCTCCCCAGACGGCCAGCATGTCGCCTATGCCGGTGTCATCAACGGCGTTTCAGATATTTACATGCTGAATATCAACACCAGGGTGGTCACGCGCCTGAGCAATTCGCCCGCCAAAGACGGCTGGCCAAGCTGGTCACCTGATGGCCGCCTGGTGACATTTGAATCTTTCCGCGATGGCGATTTTGAAATCTACGCGGTAGATGTCCAGAGCCTGGTCGAAACCCGCCTGACCAACGACCCGGCCGGGGATGGCCGCCCAACCTGGTCACCGGATGGACGCTGGCTGTTGTTCGTGTCCAATCGCGGCAGCGGGGCAAACATCTACCGCATGGACGCCGATGGCAGCAACGTCGTCCGCCTGACCGACACCGGCACAGCAGACGCCAGCCCGGCCTGGTCGTCAGATGGCGACTGGATTGCCTTCACCTCCTGGCGCGACGGCAACCCCGAAATCTACGTCATGCGCGCAGACGGCAGCGACCAGCAACGTCTGACCAGCAACAACGCCCACGACGACTATCCAATCTGGTCGTCGGATGGACAATACCTGCTTTACACCAAAGGAAAATTTGGCTCCGAAACGCTGGCGCTGATGAAGTCCGATGGCAGCGAAGCCCGTCCACTGGTAAGCAACAACACCCCCGGTGTGTACCCATCCTGGTCGCCGGATGGTTTGTACGTCGCCTTCCAGGGCAAGACTGCTGACAACGAGTCGATCATTTACGTTGCCGACCTTTCAGGCAACGTCGTGTCCCAAATTTCCCCGCCCGGTCAAAACGCCAGCGAGCCAATCTGGGTTCCATAAATTCTGCAATAACAAAAACGGGCTGTTATCGAAAAACAGCCCGTTTTATTTTTGTAGTTTCTCCGGCAAGGCTAACGGAAAGTGAATTCCAACTCGACCTGGGCGGCCAACCCCCAATAAGCAGGGTTGGGGGTGAGAACCAGTTTGTCGCTTGTCCACGAGGACACCTGGTAAGGCCCGCTGGCAATAATGCGGCTGTTGATACCGCCATAGTTGCCATCTTGCAAGGATTCGGGCTTCAGGATGGCAAAAGCCGGGTCAGCGATATAAACGAGCAGGTCGGGAACCGGGCGATTCAGGTGCAGGACAACCGTGTTAAAGTCCACTTTGTTGACACCGTCCACCGGGGATACCGAGCGGTCATTGCTGTCCTTTTCGCCCAGGAAACCCTGAAAAAACGCCAGCCAGGTTTCATAGTTGCCGGTCCCTCGCAGGGGGCTTTCCGGGTCGAGCCAGCGGTTGACGTTGTCAACAATGGCATCCGGTGTGATGGGCGAACCGTCGCTAAATGCGGCGTCGTCCCGAATGGTGAAGGTGTAAGCCAATTGGTCGTCTGAAATCAGCCAGGATTCAGCAATGCCCGGCTGCGGATTGCCGCTCTCATCCAGCACGACGAGGCCAATGTACAGGTATTGGTTAACCTTTATCGAGTCTGCATCGGTCGCCAGGGCAGGGTCGAGCAGGATGTCTCGGCGCAAGATGCTGGGGTCAGCTGGGTCAGGTTCATCGGCAGGAGCCGGGGTGTCGGTCGCTGGAACGAGCTGGGGCGGGTCGGTAGCGGGAGGCGGTGTCTGCGGCTGGCAGGCCGCGAGCAGGAACAAAGTAATGATGAAAAACACAAAAACGCGGGGTAGAAATGGGCTGCTATACATGGTGGTACCTCCGGATAGATGAATGAGCAAGTGGTTACTAACTTAGTCGCAACGAATATAAGTCTAACATTAAAATGTTGTAAACATCACAAGAAATTCACACTAATTATATCTTTATTTCCGATTTGGTTATATAATATATTTGCCGTTAAAGAATGCCCCATTTTGGGGTGTGGGCGTGCCATAAATGCGTATGCCCACACCCCAAAATGCGGGGACTTATCACGGAAATTCCCAAAGAGCTTTTAAAGTGCCTTTGAATCTAGTGCCTGGTGCACAAAATTGGCGAAGCCAAAATGCAGGCAAAAATGGTTGTTTAGCAAGTATTTAAACAGCTACACAGCGCCTGCAAGACAAAAAGCACCTGTAAAAAAAAAACGCCCAAAACCAGTCCGATTTGGCAACCCTTTTCGGCATTAAACCACGACTAATACTATGAGACACAAAAACATGAGTCTAAGTGTATCCAGCGACGAAGAATTAGCGCACCTGGCAAAAATGGGAAAACAAGAAGCATTCACTATGTTGTATGAGCGATTACTCCCCTCGGTATACGCCAGAGTGCGGTTCAAAATACCAGAGTCAGATGTTGAAGATGTTACTCAGGAAATTTTTATCGCAGTCTTGAAATCATTGCACAGTTTTCGCGGTCAATCCAAATTCAGCACCTGGATGCGCACCATTACCAACCGAAAAATTGCCGATTACCATCGCTCAAAACAGCCTGACGAAATTGAGAAAAGTGGCTATGAAAATATAGCCAACGGTAACCAGGATGACCATAGAGAAATACTGGAAAAGCAGGATAACTTGGAAAGCGTCCAACATGCTCTTGCCAAACTTCCGCAAAATTACCAAGATATTCTCCTGATGCGCTTTGTAGATAATATGCCTTTCAACGAAATTGCCCGCCAAAACGGCCAATCGCTTGAAGCAACCAAGTCCCTCTTCCGGCGCTCAATTGCCGCACTTTCAGAAAAAATGCAGGAGGAGGAACACCTTTCATGAGTAAATTCACACATAATGATGAGAAAAGGTTGGATGAACAGATTGCCGAGTTTGCAGACCGGGTACTCGATACCAACGAAGAGATTGACATGGATAATGCCAGCCAGGCAAACGAACTTGCCAAACTACAACAAACAATACTGGTGTTGAAAGCGGCTGTAAAAAATGCACAGCCTGATGAAAGTGTTCGCACGCGCATTCACAAAAATTTGCTGTCAGCCGCCCAAACAGAAAAAGCACGAGAAAAAACAATGTTTATACCGCGAAAAGCTTCAGGATTTGCCCTTGTGGGCGGGTTTGCCCTGCTCGTTTTAGTCGGCCTTGTGCTGACTCCCTTATTTGGAGCAGAGTTACCCTTGAGCGGAACTGCGGAGGGCTCCCCGACGTGGCTGCCGCTCGTCGTTATTATTGCGGGAGTCGCTATTATCACCTTCCTTGCCTGGTTAAATCGCCAACGATAAAAAGTTTGAGGAGAAAGTAACATGCACATCACAACAACCAAAACAAAAAGAGTTTTTGA
>JAWOIR010000003.1:0-16187 GCA_046484545.1 Anaerolineales bacterium | reverse complement strand
ATCGCCGTCTGAATGTCGGCAGTCGCAATATTCGAGATACGCGTCGTCAGGCGACTGGTCACTTCTTGCGCCCTGGCTCCATCCGCCAGGCGTATGGCAATCACATTAACGGTCGAACTGGCCTGTCCGCGCTCGGCGTCGCTCTTGGTGCGCACGCGGTCCCAGGTCTCATACGGCACAAAAATTGACGGTTGGAAGGTGTATTGCTGCCCCTCTGTCAGCCCGACCACGCGCAGGCTGAAAAACTCATCCTTGGTGCCTTGTGTCGAGCGGATGGTTATCGTATCGCCAACTTTAATGTCCGAGCGCAGGATGACGTTGCGGTCGATGACCACCTCGCGGGCCTGGTCGCCGGAGATGCGGCGTCCCTGCACCACTGGCGGGTCGCCGGGGCGTCCCGGCTCGATACCGAGCAGTGAAACCTTCAGGATTTCCTCTTCACCATTGAGCAGGATGGTGGTGTTCGACGCAGCGATTCCACCCGCATCCGCCACACCCTCGACGCGCCGTACCGCCCGAATCGTGGAGCGCTCTACCCGCGAACTGGGGATGACAAAATCAGATTTTTCCAGGTAAACCAGCAAGTCGGCATCCAGCCGTGAAATGTACTGACGGTTGGCGTTGCCCAGCCCTTCGCCCAGGGCGGCGATAAACAAAACCAGCAGGGTAATCAACGCAATTACCATGCTGACGAGAAAAAACCGTCCACGATTGCGCCAGATTTCCTTCCAGGAGAGATAAGCAGCCAGCGATAAATTATTCATTCGGAGTAATTGCCCCTTCAAATGGCTTGCCCCAATCCATGCCCATCAGGCCGTGTAGCAGCAGGTCGAGCGGCGGATGGTCGGCAATATCTTCATAGTAGTACGGCAGGCGGATGCGCCCATCCGGCCCGATAACGAAAGTGGCGGACATCAGAAAAGTATCCTGCCCCTTTGGCGCAACTTCAGGGCGGAAGCCTTTTTCGCGCCCCAGCCGCCAGTTCGAGGCCCAGATGCGCGGTGAGAGCAGGGTTTGCCAGAGCGAACCGCGCGCCAACCCGTAGGCGGCATAGACGGCGCGCTGCGGGTCGGCCAGGCAGGTCGCGCCGGGGGCGCGCTCGCCGCAAAAGGTTTTGGCCTGTTCGGGTGTGCCTTGCGTGACGAGGGCCAAGGTCAGCCCGCGCTCGGCCAGTTGCGACTGGGCCTGGTACAGTTCGTCGGTCATCTCCTTGCATTGCGGACAACCGAAGTGGCGCGTAAAGGCCAGCACCAGCGGCCCGGATTGCCAGAGTGATGAGAGCCGGACGCGTTGTCCGTCACTGTCCAGCACCTCCAGGTCGGGGGCGGGGTCGTTGAATTTGAGCAGGTTTTTTATTGGCATGATTTTTATTGTAGGGGGAGCGACTATCGAAACCTATCAGGACTGATTTTCCAAACCCATTATCTTGCGCGCGCCAGGGAAAAAGAGACGCTGGAACATGCGCGTCATCTCTTCGACCGGAATCTGTTCCATGTTTTCCAGCCACCAATCGATGCTGCTGACCAGCGCACCGTTGAAATAAGCCGCCAGCAGTTCGATGGGAACTTCAAACAGGATGGGAATTGGGTCGGTTTTGGTTTTGGTTTGCACAAATTGGTTAATCGACTCAATCAAAATCTCTCGAATTCGCCCGGCCAGGCGGTTGGAACCCGGATTTCGCAGCAAAATACGATATAACTCGGCATTGTCGGCCACGTGCTGGAAAACCATCAGGAAGGGCTGGATGGGTTTGTTGCCGGCATCGATAAGCATGTCTTCGGCGTTGGGCAGCCAGGACGCAAACGGGATTTTCGATAGGGCCGCCACCCGCTCCTGGGCCAGCAGGCTGAACTCTTCGAGCAGCAGTTCGTCTTTGTCGTGGTAGTGCAGATAAAAAGTCGCCCGCCCGAGGTTGGCTCGGCTGGTGATTTCCTCGATGGTCAGGGCTTCGTAGCCTTTTTTACGAATTAATTCCATCAGGGATTTTCGCAGCGCGGCGCGGGTGCGCAGGATGCGCCGATCGGTTTTGGGTTGGGGGCTGGGGTTTTCAGTCATTAGAATTTTGATAGAGAATTTTGGGTTGGCTTGACAGGCGATTAAGTGCCATTATAATAGACATTGTCTATTATTGGATAGTGTCTATTATAAAGAAGGCCGCATTTTGGGGCGTGAGCGCGCGCTCACGCCCCAAAATGCGGGGATTTACCCCTAAAGTCGCTTACTCGACCATTGTAAACACCTCATGAACCAACTTCCGCTCATCGAACTACGCCAGGTTGTCAAAGTCTACTCCAGCGAGGCCGGGAATTTCACGGCCCTGCGCGGGGTGGACTTAAGCATCCAGGCGGGAGAGTTTCTAGGTATCGTGGGCAAGTCGGGGGCGGGGAAGTCGACCTTGTTGAACATGCTGACCGGGGTAGACCATGCCACTTCGGGCGAGGTCATCGTCCGGGCGGAGAAGGAAGTCTCCGTCCACAATATGGATGAAGATGTACTGGCACTATGGCGCGGACAGACGATGGGCGTGGTTTATCAGTCTTTCCAACTGCTGCCCATGCTGACCCTGCTCGAAAATGTCATGCTGCCGATGGATTTGTGCGGACTGTATTCCCCGCGCCGCAGTCGCGAACGCGCCATGGAACTGCTGCGCCTGGTCGAAATCGAGGAGCACGCAAAAAAGCTTCCCGCTTTCATTTCGGGCGGACAGCAGCAGCGCGTGGCGATTGCACGCGCCTTGGCCAACGACCCGGCCATCCTGGTGGCCGATGAGCCGACTGGCAGCCTGGATTCGGTCACTGCTGACCATATCTTCGACCTGTTCGAGAAGCTGGTTCTGGCGGGCAAGACGATTGTGATGGTGACGCATGACAGCGGCCTGACGCCGCGCTTCAGCCGCCATCTGGTGATTGTCGATGGGCAGATTGTTTCTGAATATGGCGAGAAGTTGCTGACGGTGGATTTAAGTGAAAAAGTGGAAAAAGGACGAGTGGAAGATTTGGATGAGGATGGTGAAGAGAGTGGAAAACAGGAAGAGGAACGAGATGAAGCGTTCGAGTCCGGGCCGATTTTGCGGGCCTGGTTGAATGAGGATACGGGAAAGAAGAAAAAGAAAAAAGGGAAAAAGAAACGCGTTGATGATGTAGAGAAGAAGGGCAAGAAAGACAAGAAAAAGAAGAAGAAAGACAAGAAGGAGAAGCGGGCATGAGTGCGACTCCGATGATTGAATTAAGGCAGGTCGTCAAGACCTTTAAGAACGCTGCAGGGGAATTTGAGGTGCTGAAAGGCATCAACCTGACCCTGTATCAAGGCGAGTTTGTGGCCATTGTCGGAAAATCAGGCAGCGGCAAGAGTACGCTGCTGAACATGATGACCGGTATCGACCACCCAACCGGCGGGCAGGTGGTCGTCAACGCCACCGACCTGTATGCGCGCATGAACGAATCGCAGCGCTCGTTGTGGCGCGGCAGGAATATGGGCATTGTCTTTCAATTCTTCCAACTGCTGCCCATGCTGACCTTGCTCGAAAATGTCATGCTGCCGATGGATTACGTCGGGATGTATGACTTCGAGGAACGCCCCCGTCGGGCAATGGACTTGCTCGAACTGGTTGGGTTGCAGGCCCAGGCCGACAAACTGCCCGTCGCCGTCTCGACCGGGCAGCAGCAGGCGGCTGCGATTGCCCGCGCCCTGGCAACAAACCCGCCCCTGCTGGTGGCCGATGAGCCGACCGGCAACCTGGACTCGCGCTCGGCCCAGGTCATCATTGACCTGTTCCAAGCGCTGGCTGACCAGGGCAAAACGATTGTTATGGTGACGCACGATCCATCCCTGACCGAGCGCACCAATCGTACCATCATCATCTCGGATGGCGAACTCATCCACGAGGCGGTTGCCAAGGCCCTGCCGCTGCTCAACCACCGTCAAATGCTGGATGTGACCCAAATCGCTGAAATCAGGCGAATCGAAACGGGCAGGACCATTTTGCAACGTGAGCAAAAAGTGGATGAGTTTTACATCATCGCATCCGGCGTGGTGGAAATTGTCCTGGCGGGCAAAGAGCGTGAGGATGTGGTCATTTCCCGTTTGGGTGCCGGGCAATTTTTTGGTGAAGTTGAACTGTTGCGCGGCGGCAAATCCATCGCCAGTGTGCGCGCTTCGGGCGATGGCCCGGTCGAAGTGCTGACCCTGCCGCGCGAAACCTTCCTCGACCTGCTCCAGCAATCCCCGATAACCGAAGAGACGATTGGCAAAATCGTCCAGCGGCGTTTGCAGGAGAATCGCTCGGCGGACAGGAGAAAGCAATGAGACCTCGCTGGCGAAAGATATTCCTGGATTTATTTGATAACTGGACCCGCACCCTGCTGGTTGTCTTTTCAATTGCTGTGGGTGTTTTTTCGATTGGGGTGATTGCCGGCGCGTATGTCATCATCGAAAACGACATGAGCGCCAGTTACGCCGCCAACAAACCGGCCAATATCGAACTGCGCATGGCCGATTTCGACCACGAATTCCTGGCGACACTTGAAAACGCGCCCGGCATTGCCGAGGTTGAAGGGCGGCGGATATTTAGCATCCGCGCCCGGCGCGAAGACGACAGCAAATGGACGGCACTCGATATGGTTGCTGTCGATGACTTCGACAAAAATAAAATTAACCTGCTGACGCCCATGTCCGGCTCGATGAGCCCTGGCAAGCGTGAAGTGATAGTCGAGCGTGAAGTGCTGCAGGAATTCCAGGTGCAAGTGGGTGAATTTCTCGTCTTTGAACTGCCGGATGGTTCGACTAAATCGCTCAAAGTGGTCGGCATCGCCCAGGACCCGACCACCGGCGCAGGCGATTTCCTGGCCCCGCCCTTTGCCTACGTCACAATGGACACCCTGCCAACCCTGCGTCAACCGGAAACCTTCAACCGTGTGTATGCCACCGTGAGCGAAAATGAAAACGACGACACCCACATCCGTGGCGTTGCGGCAGACCTGAAAGACCGCATCGAGAAAAGCGGTTATTCCGTTTCCCGCACTCGCACCGCGCTGAAGAACGAGCATCCACTGGCTGCCACGGTCAATGCCATTCTGGGAATTTTGCTGGCGTTGGGGGTGCTGATTGTCTTCCTGTCTTCCTCTTTAATTGCAAATACCCTGGCGGCCCTGCTCAACCAGCACTTGCGTCATATCGGCGTGATGAAGCTGGTCGGCGGGCGGCGCAACCAGGTTTTTGGCATGTACCTGGTCTTGATTCTATCGTTCGCCCTGCTGGCGCTGGCGATTGCTGTCCCGGCAGGCGGACTTGGCGCCTATGAACTGGCAAACTATATTGCCAGTATGCTCAGTTTCAACCTGCTGGGCAAGCGGATTGTGCCGCTGGCGCTCTATATCCAGGTTGCAGTCGGGATACTTGTCCCGCTCCTGGCCGGGTTTGGGCCGGTTATCAACGGCTCGCGCATTACCGTGCTGGGCGCCATCAGCGGGGATACAACCTCCGATGGCGGCGGGCAGGCCGGGGGCAGTCCGCGCCGCGAGTCGCGCTTTGACCGTTTCCAGCAACGGGTAACGGCCTCCCTGGCACGGCGCGGAATCCACTTCCCGCGTCCCCTGCTGATTTCCCTGCGCAATACGTTTCGGCGCAAAAGCCGCCTGCTTCTGACACTGTTTACGCTGACGATGGGCGGCGCAATTTTCATCGCCGTCTTCAATGTGCGCGTCACGCTTTTCGATTACATGGACAACGTCGGCAACTACTTTGTGGCCGATGTCACCCTGGATTTCGACCGGCCTTATCGCCTGAGTGAAATCGAAAAGGTTGCCCGCCAGGTTCCGGGGGTGGTCGATGTCGAAGGCTGGGCCTTTGCAACCGCCGAAGTGCTCTACCCTGATGGCATGGTAGCCGAAAACCTGACCATTCTTGCGCCCCCGGCCGGAAGCCAAATGGTGGACGCCCAACCGGTGGCCGGGCGCTGGGTGCAGGCCGGCGATACCCGCGCCATTGCGGTGACAGAGGGCATCCTGCGCAGTTTCCCTGACCTGAAAGTGGGCGACAGCCTGCGCGTCAAATCGGGCGGGCGCGAGCAGGATTGGGAAGTGGTCGGCTTTTTCAAATTTATTGACCGTGAAGGCCTGATTGCCTACGGTACTTATGAGCATTTCTCGCGCGAGACCAACCTTGCCGGGCGTTCACTATCCTTCCGCGTGGTGACAGACCGGCACGACAAGCCCTACCAGGCAGCCATGAGTGAAGCCCTCGATAAGCACTTCCGCGATTCCGGCTACCAACTGCGCCGCGCCCAACCCGGCCTTTCCTCCCTCAAAACTGCCACCGAGAGCCTCGATATCCTGGTCATCTTCCTGCTCATCATGGCCCTGCTGACGGCGGTGGTCGGAGCGATGGGGTTGACCGGCACGATGGGCATGAACGTGCTGGAGCGCACCCGTGAAATTGGCATCATGCGCGCCATCGGCGCGGCAGACCGCGAGGTGATGCGTATGGTCATCGTCGAAGGCGTGCTGATTGGCGGCATTTCGTGGATTTTGGGCATCTTCCTGGCGATTCCAATCACCTATTTGCTCTCTTTAATCGTAAGTCTGGCAGTTTTTGAGACCCCCATCACCGTAGTATTCACCCCGACCGGCTACCTGATTTGGCTGGGCGTGGTTTTAGTGCTTTCGGCCCTGGCCAGTATCGTGCCAGCCCGCAACGCCGCCCGTCTGACCATCCGCGAGGTGCTGGCCTATGAGTAGAGATATTCGAGATTCGAGATTAGATAATTCGATTCCCGAATATCGAGCATCGAATATCGAATTATCTAATCTCCAACTACCAACGAGGTATCCATGAAAAAAACACTCTTCCTTACCCTTGCCCTGCTGGCTCTGCTTCTGGCAGCCTGCGGGCCACAGCCTGCGCCGGTGATTGAAGCCCCACTGGTGGTCGATACAACCGTCATTGCCGAGGGACGCATCGTCCCTGCGGCAGATGCGCGCCTGTCGTTCAACGTGCGTGGGACGGTGGCTGAAATCCTGGTCAGTGAAGGCCAGGCGGTTCGGCGCGGGGATGTGCTCGCGCGTCTCTCCGACCGTCAACAGGCCGAGGCCGCCCTGGCTGCTGCCACGCTGGAACTGACTGCCGCCCAACAGGCCTACGACGATTTCGCCCGCGCTGAGGGCCTTTCCCGCGCCCAGGCCTGGGATGCCTACCTGCAGGCCCAAACTGTCCGTGCCGCCGCGGAACGCGCCTGGGAAGACCTCGACCTACGCGACATCGATGACGAAATCGAAGACGCCCAAACCGACCTCAACGACCTGAAAGCCGACCTGGACGACGCCGAAGAAGAATTTGAAAAATACAAAGACTTGAACGAAGACAACAACCGCCGCCGCGACGCCGAAGACGACCTCGAAACCGCTCAGAAAGACTATAACGAAGCCCTGCGCGTGGTCGAAGAAATCGTTCAGGAGCGCGACTCCCTGCGCGCCGCGCTGGATGCTGCCCTGTGGAACGAAGCCGAGGCCCAGCGAGTCTATGACCTGCGCGCCGCCGGTCTCGACCCTGAGCAAAAATCCCTGATAGAAGCCCGGCTCGACAATGCCAAAGCCCAGGCTGCTGCTGCCCAATCGAACCTCGATAACTATGACCTGAAATCGCCCTTTGATGGCACCATTACGGATGTTTATCTCAAGGTTGGTCAACTGGCCGGGCCGGAGACGATTGCCGTGCAACTGGCCGATTTCAGCGCGTGGATGGTCGAAACCACCGACCTGAATGAACTTGAAGTCGTGCGTGTCAGCGAAGGCCAGTCTGTCGAAATCCGTCCGGATGCGTTGGATGACCTGGTGCTGGCAGGTGTTGTTGAACAAATCGGGCTGTCCTTCCGTACCCAGGGCGGGGATGTGTTATATACCGTCAAAATCAAACTGAATGAATCCGATGAACGTCTGCGCTGGGGCATGACTGTCGAGTTGATTTTCGTGCCGTGAGAATTTTCACATTGTTGACAGTTGCCTTTGATTTGTGTACACTGATTCCATAATCCCTTAAAGGAGGCTCTTATGGCAATTGCCCGCGACTTACTCAAAGCCAAACGACAGGATATCATTATTTCTGTTCCGCCCCAGGCAACTGTTCTGGAAGCCATCAACGTCATGGCAGAGAGCAATGTCGGCGCACTGCTGGTCATGCAAGATGGCAAAATTGCCGGGATTATCTCGGAGCGTGATATCGTTCGCAAAGTAGACCGCCTCGGTAAAACCAGCGCTATCGCCAAAGTCAGCGAAATCATGACAGAGAAGGTTTTGTACGTCAACGCCAGTCAGCCTATCCAGGAGTGCATGGCCCTGATGACCGACAAACGAATCCGGCATTTGCCGGTACTGGAAAATGACAAACTGATTGGCGTCATCTCAATTGGCGATGTGTTGCGCAACGCCATCGACGAGCGCGAGTTTATCATTTCGCAGCTGGAACACTACATTCGCGCGGGTGGATAAAAGCAAAAGACCACAATCAAAAACGCCGTCCTGCCAGGACGGCGTTTTTGATTCGCAATCAGCTTGCTCATACGCCGGGTAAAAGATGTATAAAAAAGCGCAAATGAAATCAAATAGTTCTTGACGAGCTCCCTGAATTTTGCTATCATAATATTAGTTATTAGATATTATATCTAATTTGGCTCTTTGGGAATTTCCGTGATAAGTCCCCGCATTTTGGGGTGTGAGCGCGCTTACACGCGCTCACACCCCAAAATGCACCCTTCTTCACGGCAAATATCAGAGAACCTCTCTTCTCACACAAACCAAAGTTTGAACATGCCAGAGAGCGGCGCTTTTTCTCACCTTCAACTCCACAATCAAGTTTCGGAGCATATCCGAAATGCCATATTGCGCGGCGAAATTTCGCCAAATGAGTGGATTCGTCAGCAACGCATTGCCGACCAGTTGGGCGTCAGCCAGATGCCGGTACGCGAAGCGCTTAAAAAACTGGCCGCCGAGGGGCTGGTCGAGCATATCCCCTATCGGGGGGCGCGTGTGGTTCGATTCTCGGTTGAAGATATCGAAGATTTATACGCCCAGCGCGCCTTGTTGGAGAGCCGGGCGGCCAGGGCCGCCACCCACCATCTAACCCGCGAGGATTTGCACGATTTGCACGCGATTCAGACGCAACTCGAACAAAATTTGTCGGCGGAAGACATCGGAAAATACCGCGAGTTGAATCGCAGTTTTCACCAGGCGATTTATCGCAAAAGCCAGCGCAATTATCTGATTCGCGCACTCGACCAGTTGTGGCTGGCTTTTCCGTCTATGCTATTTACCCATTTTTTGCAAACGTCGAACCTGCCCTTGCCAAGCAAGGAAAGCACAGACATTCAGGAACACTGCAAAATCCTGGCTGCACTTGAAGTAAAAAATGACGTTCAAGCCGAAGAGGCCGTTTATGAACACATAATTACAGCGGGGAATTCATTTACTGCGCTCCTAAAGGCGAATAAGAAAGGAGGTGAGTATATCGAAATCTAAGTTTTGTGTCTTGTTACGCCCCCTGATTTGAAAGAAACCCAAAAGGAGAATTACCAATCATGAAGAAAAATCCCCTGTTTTTCCTGTTTGCGATTTTAGTCATTGCCAGCCTGGCGCTATCGGCTTGTGGCGGCACACAGCCTGCCGACCCTGCCCAACCTGCTGACCCTGCCCAGCCTGCGCAACCGGCAGACCCTGTGGTGGAAACCCTTGGCGAGAAGAAAATCGTCACCCTGATTTGGACACAGGAACCTGACTACCTGAACCCTATGTACACCAACATGTGGTTCTCGACCATCACCCAACAAATCTGGAATTGCCAGGCCTGGGACTGGGATGAAGAAACCAATCCGCACCCCGTGCTGGTGGCGGAAATGCCCAGCCTTGAGAATGGCGGCATTTCAGCCGACGGTAAGACCCTGACCATCACCCTGCGTGACGACATCATCTGGTCGGATGGCACCCCGATTACCTCGGCAGACTTCCTGTTCACGGCTGAGATGTTCACTGCGCCTTCGAACACCGTCCACACCACCATGCCCTATGACTTGTTCGTTGACATCCAGGCCCCGGATGAGCGCACCGTCGTTATCACCTTTGACGAGCCGTATGTGCCCTGGGCTTCTTCCGTTTACCAGGAACTGCTCCCCAAGCACGTTTTGCAGCCTGTCTTTGACGCTGAGGGAAGCTTGGACAACGCCCCCTGGAACATGGCGCCTACCGTTGGCTGCGGCCCCTACGTCTTCGCTGAATGGGAATCGGGCAGTTTTGCGCGCTTCGTTCGCAACGACAATTACTTTAACCCGCCCGCCAAGATTGACGAAGTCTTTATGCGCTTCGTACCCGATGATGCCGCCCAGGTTGCCGCTTTGCAGACCGGTGCCGGTGATGTCGGTACCTTTATCTCCACCTCAGACTTTGAAACCCTCGAGAACGCCGGGGTGAATGTGCTGATGGTGCCCTCTGGCTACAACGAAGGCTGGTTCTTCTACGTTGGGCCGGATTCTCATCCCGCAGTCAGTGACGTGAAAGTGCGCCAGGCGATTGCCATGTGCTTCGACCGCTTCTCCATCAACGAAGACTTGCTGCTCGGCCTGACCGTTCCGGCAGTTACGCCCTGGGATGACACCCCCTTTGCCAACCCGGCTCTTTCAGCCTGGCCGTATGACCCCGCCCGCGCCAATACCCTGCTCAACGAGGCTGGATGGGTGGATAGCAACGACGACGGCATCCGCGACAAGGACGGTGTCGAACTGATTCTGCGGCATGGCACTACCACCCGCGCCATCCGCCAGGACAGCCAGGCGGTAGCGCAGCAAAACCTGCGCGAGTGCGGCATCCAGTTGGAACTGGTCAGTTTCCCGGCCAGCACATATTTCGCCAGTTATGGTGAAGGCGGGCCGAAATCCACCGGTCAGTTGGACATCTTCCAGCACTCTTCGCGCACGTCCTTCCCGGACCCCAACGTCACCCGCATGTTGTGCAGTGAAATCCCCAGCGATGAAAAGCCGGATGGTCTTAATGACCAGTTCCTGTGCGATGAGCGCGTGGATGCCTTGTTGCAACTGCAGAGAACCCAGATGGACTTCGATGTCCGCCAACAAACCGTGTGGGAGTTGGGCGAACTGACCTTAGAGAACGTCTATTGGCTTGGCGTCTGGCAAGACCCGGATAGCTTCGCCGTCAGCAACCGCCTGACAAACGTGAAAATCTCTGGTGTTACACCCCTGTTTAACATCGCAGAATGGGATATCGCTCCCTAACCCGCAGAGAACTAGTAAAATCAGTGGGCGGCTTTATGCCGCCCACTGATTAAAACCAGAACGCACTTCCCGGCTTGCTTGAGCCAGAAAGAGGCACGCAATGGGTCGATATATTATCCGTCGCATTTTGCAGGCAATTCCGTTAATGTTTATCATCAGCATTATATTGTTCCTGCTTACGCAAAATATCGGCGACCCCATCGCCATGATGGGCGGCCGCACCGAAACCCGCGCAGAAGACCGCGAACGGTTGCGCCGCCAGTTGGGTCTCGACCAACCCCTGCACATGCAGTACGTTTACTGGCTGGCTGGTAACGATTGGGCCAAATTTGACATGAACGGGGATGGCATTCGAGATACACCCGGTACGCGCAAAGGAATTCTGCGGCTCGATTTTGGCAATTCGCTGGTCAGGCGCGGCACGCCTGTTCTCGATATGATTACCGAGCGCATTCCCAATACGCTGCTTTTGATGGTTCCGGCCCTGCTTGTCTTCCTGACTTTTGGTGTCTTGATTGGTATCGTCTCGGCTTTGCGCCAATATACGGTTTTCGATAACCTGGTAACGGGCTTTTCGTTTATCGGACTATCCATGCCGATATTTTTTATCGCCATGCTATCGGTCTATTTGTTTTCGGTCTTGTTCCAGCGTTGGGGGCTGCCCTACCTGCCCTCAACCGGGATGTTCGACCCCATGATTGGACGAACCCCGGGTCAAATTGCGCTTCACTTGATTTTGCCTGTTTTTAGCCTTGCCATGATTAGCATTGCAACCTATGCGCGTTATATGCGCAGTTCCATGCTTGAAGTCATTAATCAGGATTATATGCGCACTGCCAAGGCCAAGGGCCTTTCCAGGCGATATGTTATCAAAACCCATGCTTTGAAAAATGCTTCCCTGCCGATTGTCACCCTGTTGGGTATTGAAATCCCCATGCTGTTGGCCGGGGCTGTTGTCACCGAGAAAATATTCTCCTGGCCGGGGATGGGGCGGCTGTTTCTCGACCACCTTGAACGCTCGGATGGCCCGGTTGTGATGGGCATCGTCATCCTTGTTGCTTTTGCTGTGATTATCTTTCAAATTCTGACCGATATCACCTACGCGGCAATCGACCCCAGAATTCGGTTGAAATAGGAGCAAAGCCATGACGACAACCAACGTAAGTACGCTCCCCCAACTGAATCCGGCTGAATTTGAAGCCCCTCCGCTATCCATCTGGCAAATGGCCTGGCTGCGCTTTCGGCGGCACAAGATGGCAATGTTTGGGGTCGTTGTTCTCCTTCTTTTAATTGCATACTCTTTCGGTGGCGCATTGGTTATCACCGAAGATTATGCCAACCGCATCGATACCAAAATGCGCCTGTCGCCGCCTAACGAGACCAATCCCTTCGGCACCGATACCATCGGGCGCGATATTCTTGCCCGCACCATCTATGGCGGACAAATCTCACTGATGATTGGCCTGGCCTCCGTAGTGGTCATGCTTTTTGTCGGCATTTTAGTTGGCGCTCTCTCCGGCTATTTTGGCGGCTGGATTGATGCCATTTTGATGCGTTTTACCGAGGCGCTTATCTCTATCCCAGCCATTTTTCTGCTTTTGGTGATGGCAAAATTCTTTGGCGGAAAAGTCCCGGATATTCAAATGTTCGGACGCAGTTTCAGCGGCAGCGTCATCGTAATTATCATCATCCTCGGGCTGACCAGTTGGATGTCGCTGGCCAGGATTGTGCGCGCCGAATTCCTTTCGCTCAAGGAAAATGATTTTGTGCTGGCCGCGCGTGCGATTGGAACGCCCACCTGGCAAATTATTTTTCGCCATATCCTCCCCAATACGATTGCCCCGATTGTCGTTGCCGCTACGCTGGGCGTTGCCAGGGC
Organism: Anaerolineales bacterium; assembly: GCA_046484545.1. Classification (GTDB taxonomy): domain Bacteria; phylum Chloroflexota; class Anaerolineae; order Anaerolineales; family Villigracilaceae; genus UBA8950. The sequence continues at coordinate 3,039 of JAWOIR010000003.1, read as the reverse complement.
CATTATCTCTGAAGCCTATATCAGTTTCCTCGGCCTGGGCGTCCAACCGCCGACGGCTACCTGGGGCAATATGCTCGAAGGCGCGTACAACTACATTGAAAAGGCACCCTGGCTGTGGATTTTCCCCAGTTCCCTGATTTTATTGACCGTGTTGAGCATTAATTTTGTGGGTGACGGCTTGCGCGACGCGCTCGACCCGCGCAGCCGCTCGATGTAGAGGAGAAGACCATGACTGAACCCAAAACCAACCAAACGCTCCTCGATGTTCAAAACTTGAAAGTCAGATTTCACACCCCTGAGGGCGTCATTCATGCGGTTAATGGGGTATCGTTCCATGTCCAGGATGGTGAGACGGTAGCGATTGTCGGTGAAAGTGGTTGCGGCAAAACCGTCACCATGATGTCCATTTTGGGGCTGATTCCCATCCCCCCCGGCGAAATTGTGGAAGGTAGCGCTTCTTTCGGCGGCAAAGATTTGCTTAAAATCCGCGAATCGGAACTGGAAACCATTCGAGGCCGCCAGGTTGGCCTGATTTTCCAGGACCCGATGACCTCCCTTAACCCCGTCCTGACCCTGCAAAAACAACTGACCGAGGCCATCGTCAAGCATTACCAGGTTAATTCTACGGAGGCCGCCCGCCGTGCCGTTAAACTGATGGAACTGGTTGGTATCCCTGACCCTGCCAAACGCTTGCGCGATTACCCGCACCAGTTTTCGGGCGGTATGCGCCAGCGCGCCATGATTGCAATGATGCTGGCCCTCAACCCGAAATTGTTGATTGCCGATGAACCCACCACTGCGCTGGATGTCACCATCCAGGCCCAGATTGTCGAACTGGTCAAACGCATGAAGGCCGAGTTTGGCATGGCGATTATCTGGATTACGCACGACTTGGGTGTCGTGGCCGGCCTGGCCGAAAGGGTGATTGTCATGTACGCAGGTATCATTGTCGAGGAAGCCCCTGTGGATGAGTTGTACCAAAACACCCAGCATCCCTACACCCGCGCGTTGCTGGCAGCCCTGCCGCGCGCAGACCGCAGGCGTGATAATCCCGAAGACACACGCCTGAAGTCCATTCCGGGCGCCCCCCCCAATCTCCTGGCCGACATCAAGGGTTGTCCTTTTGCCCCACGCTGTGATTTTGCCTTCGACCGTTGCTTGCAAGAACAGCCGCCGCTCGAAGAAGTGGCTCCCAATCATAAATCGGCTTGCTGGTTTGATGTGAACACAGGAGAACCTCGCTGATGGATATAAACACAAACACCGATGCCCTGGTAAAAATTATTGGATTGAAAAAATACTTCCCGATTACTGAGGGAATCGTTTTCCATCGCCAGATTGGTGATGTCAAAGCGGTGGATGGCATTTCCTTTCACATCAACCCCGGCGAAACGCTCGGACTGGTTGGCGAAAGTGGCTGCGGCAAGACAACGGTTGGACGCACCATCCTGGGGCTTTACGAAGCCACAGAAGGCAAAATTGAGATTGCCGGCATAGATGTTGGGACTGCCAAAGGCAAGGACTTGAACACCATCCGCCGCAAAGCCCAGATGATTTTCCAGGACCCGTTCGCTTCGCTCAACCCGCGCTGGACAGTTAACTCGATTATCGGGGAGCCGCTACGGGTACACAAAATCATAAGCGGCCAAAAGGAACAGGAAAAACGGGTTGTCGATTTGCTCGAAATGGTCGGATTGAATTCGCGCCACATCAACCGCTTCCCGCACGAATTTTCGGGCGGGCAGCGTCAGCGCATCGGTATCGCCCGTGCCCTGGCCTCCGACCCGCTCTTTATCGTTTGCGATGAGCCGATTGCCGCGCTGGATGTTTCCATCCAGGCCCAGGTGGTCAACCTGCTTGAAGATTTGCAAGCCCAGTTGGGCGTCGCATATCTGTTCGTCACCCACGACCTGAGCATGGTGCGGCATATCTGTCATCGTGTCGCGGTGATGTACCTGGGCGTGATGATGGAACTCGCCGACCGAAACACCCTGTACGAAAACCCGCTGCACCCCTACACCCAATCCCTGCTCTCAGCAGTCCCAATTCCTGACCCGGTAAAAGCCCGCCAGAGTCAGCGTGTTGTGCTGGAGGGTGATGTGCCCAGCCCAATCAACCCGCCGAGTGGATGCCGCTTCCACACCCGCTGCCCGATTGCCAAACCGCACTGCACACAAGTTGAACCCGTCTGGCGCGAGGCCAAACCCGGTCATTGGGTGTACTGCCACGAAGTGGAACCCAAGCAAATTCCTGCGTGAGCGCTGCTTGCAAAATTTACAGACGCCGTCCCAGTCTGGGGCGGCGTCTTGGATTCGCTTGTGCGCTTGCTTGACATTCCCCTGCGCCTCAGATAAAATAACCGGGCTTTTTTGATGGGCCTGTAGCGCAGTTGGGAGCGCGCCTCAATCGCACTGAGGAGGTCAGGGGTTCGAATCCCCTCAGGTCCACCTTGATTTACATGCAGCATTCCATATAGAAGCATTCTTAAAAACAGCCGCTCATTTCGAGCGGCTGTTTTGTATTCCATCAACAGCCTCTTGGCTCACTGATATTTGCCTTAGAGAAGGCCGAATTTTGGAGTGTGAGCGCGCGCGTTTGCGGCCTGCCACACTCCAAAATGTGGGGACTCATCACGAGAATTCCCAAAAAGCCAGCCTCTTGACAATCTGCCCGCTTTTGTTGTATCATATAGGCGAACGTTCGCCCGAACGTTCGCCTATATGATACCCTGACTGAGATAAAAAAGCCATGTCACCCAAAGTTACCCTTAAAGCAGTCGCGGCCCATGCCGGTGTTAGTTACCAGACGGTTTCAAAAGTCCTGAACGGGCAGTTGGGCTTTCTCCAAATATCTTTCATCAAAGGTAAGTTGATAAAGGCTGATAAGTGCCTGCGTCATACAAGCGTAATCTTCCAGAAATCCATCGATGGAAGCCTTGCTTCCGTTGAGCGAATGAAAAATCTTTCCATCCTCTTCCAGGGCATTTTCAAGGATAAAGTCTGCTGCGTTTTGTGCCAGTTGCAGGTATTCGTCATTCTC
>JAWOIR010000335.1:0-3138 GCA_046484545.1 Anaerolineales bacterium | reverse complement strand
ATCTCAAGCCGACTCCGCTAAATGTCCCGCTCGAAGTGCGCGGGCGCATCAAGGAGGTCAAAGGCCGCAAGGTTATCATCGAATCGACGGTTTACGCCAACGGCGTCGCCACCGTGCGCGGCGAGGTGGTCGCCGTGCAGATTCCGGAAGATTTCCAGTTTTGATTTACAGGTTCCCTGATGTTTGCTGTGAAGGATGCCGCATTTTGGGGTGTGAGCGCGCGTAAACGCCCTGTCGAGGAGACCCGGAAATTTGATGTTCATGCCTGCTTCGCAGGCATGAACATCAAATTTCCGGGTTTTTCTTGTTGGCCGCGAAGCGGCCATACACCGATAAGACAGTCAGGAGGCTTATCGTGGGAATTACCAAAGAGCCAATTTTACAAATCATTAACGCAACTTTTAAGGGGGTTGGCGCATCTGATAAGTTAGAATAGTCTAATTCTGAAAATCTTCATCACCGAGGTGAGTTATGTTCAATTTAGGAAATGTATCCGTGCCAGCCGCCTCCAGCGAGGGCGAAAAGCGGCATGTTAAAGTCTTGATTTTAGGCTCCGGCCCTGCCGGTTTATCGGCGGCCCTGTACGCCGCCCGCGCCGAACTCGAACCGGTTGTGCTGACCGGCATGGAACTCGGCGGCCAGGCTGGCCTGACCCACATCATCGAAAATTATCCCGGCTTCCCCGACGGAGTCGGCGGCCCGGAATTGGGCGAATTGTTCCAGAAGCAGGCCGAACGCTTCGGGGCGAAAGTCGAATTTGATACCGCCTTATCGGTTGATTTATCCTCGCGCCCCTTCCAGGTCAAGACCGAGAACGGCGAATACCTGGCCGAGACCTTAATCATCGGCACGGGCGCGCGCCCAAATCATCTTGAAATCCCCGGCGAATACGAATTTACCGGCAAGGGCGTCTCGTACTGCGCCACCTGCGACGGTTGGTTCTTCAAAGACAAGCGCGTGGTTGTGGTCGGTGGTGGCGATTCGGCCCTCGAGGAAGGCCTCTTCCTGACGCGCTTCGCCTCGTCTGTCACCATCGTCCACCGACGCGACGCTTTGCGGGCCGGCAAAATTTTACAAAATCGGGCTTTTAATAACCCCAAGGTCAGTTTCGTCTGGAACTCGGTTGTGACCGATGCGGTTGGTGCTGAAAAACTGGAGCATCTCAAACTCAAGAACGTCGAAACCGGCGAAGAATCAACCCTCGAGGCCGACGGCCTGTTCATCTTCATCGGGCATACCCCAAATACCCAGATGTTCGAGGGCCAGTTGGAGATGCGCGATGGCGGCTATATCGTCAGTAATGCCCATATGGAAACCAACGTGCCGGGCGTCTTTGTGGCCGGCGAAGTGGCCGACAACCACTTCCGCCAGGTGGTCACTTCGGCAGGCATGGGCGCCGCGGCGGCCATCCAGGCCACCCACTTCCTTGAATCCGTCTTGGCGGCGGAGTAGGAGTGCCGGATTTGAGCGCTATGTTTAACGGTCAGAAAAGATTTCGGTAGCGCGTTCCGAGGAGACTTTCGCAAAGGGTTGCGACAAGTCTCCTTTTTTTGTTACAATGACAGGGAATTAAAAAATTCCCCAAAAACCCAAAGCCAAAGGAGTTACGGAGGAGTATGACAGCCAAGATTTCCATTATTGGCGCTGGCATGACCGGCGCAACCACCGCGCACTGGCTTGCTGAGCGCGAAATAGCTGACCTTGTTCTTGTTGACATTATGGAGGGGATGCCGCAGGGCAAGGGACTGGACATGCTCCAGGCCATGCCGATTGTCGGCAGCGATGTCCATATTTTGGGCAGTAACGATTATGCCGATACTGCTGGTTCGGATATTATTATTATCACAGCTGGCCTGCCCCGCAAACCCGGCATGAGCCGCGACGATTTGCTCAAGGTCAACGCCGACATTGTCGGTAAAGCCGTTACCGAGACGCTTAAACATTCCCCGGACGCGATTTACATCATCCTGACCAATCCGCTCGATACGATGGCCTACCTGGCGATGAAGGTCGGCAACCTGCCGCGCGAGCGTGTCATTGGCCAGGCCGGAATTCTCGATTCAGCCCGTATGCGCGCCTTCGTGGGCATGGAAACCGGCGTCAGTTTGGAAAACATCGATTGCTATGTGCTGGGAGGCCATGGCGACGAGATGGTTCCGCTCACACGCCACTCGAACATTGCCGGCATCCCGCTGCGCGATTACCTGCCTGCCGAGCGGCTGGAGGCGATTGTCGCGCGCACCCGCAAGGGCGGCGGTGAAATCGTCAGCCTGCTCAAAACCGGCTCGGCTTTCTATGCCCCAGGCGCGGCCTGCGCCCAGATGGCCGAAGCGATTCTGAAAGACAAACGCCTGATTGTGCCCTGCGCCGCTTACATGCAGGGTGAATACGGCCTGGATGATATGTATTTCGGTGTGCCGGTTATGCTTGGCCGCAACGGTATCGAAAAAATCATTGAATACGAACTGGATGATGAGGAAAAGGCCGCTTTTGAAAAATCGGCAGCCGCGGTGCGCGAAACGCACGAAGCGCTCAAAGCGCTGGTAAAACTTTAACATTTTACAAAACACGCAATCAGAGAAGACTTTGTTGCGTGTTTTGTCATGGCTCTTTAGGAATTCTCGTGATAAGCCCCCGCATTTTGGGGTGTGAGCGCGTTGCACACGTACGCGGTGCGCTCACACCCCAAAATGCAGCCTTCTTCACGGCAAGTGCCAGAGAACCTTCGTTATTATCCCTATCTTGAGGAGGCTCCATTATGATATTGCATGACAAGATTTCAGCCCAATTGCCCGCCTGGCGCGAACGAACGCGTAAACTCGCCAAGGACCATGCGGATGTGGTCGTTGACCAGGTCACGGTCGGACAGGTTGTCGGGGGCATGCGCGACATCAAGAGTCTGGTGACGGACATTTCCTACGTCGACCCGGCGGAGGGAATCCGTTTTCGCGGCATGTCCATCCCCGAAGTTCTGGCGGCCCTGCCCAAGCCCGACGGAGCCGAGATGCCCTACGTTGGCGGCCTTTTCTACCTGCTGCTGATTGGCTCCGTCCCGACCAAACGCCAGGCCGAAGCCGTCGAGCGCGAGTGGGCCAAACGCGCCAAGGTGCCGTCGTATGTCTTCAAGATGCTCAAGGC
>JAWOIR010000367.1:0-2856 GCA_046484545.1 Anaerolineales bacterium | reverse complement strand
CTACTGGAGCCGCTGGCCGGACACTTGGGTGCATGGCGATTTCGCCGCCATTGACGCGGACGGGCTTTGGTACATCCTGGGGCGCTCCGACGACACCCTGAAAATTGCCGGCAAGCGGCTTGGCCCGGCGGAAATCGAGTCGATTGTGGTTGCCCATTCCGCTGTGGTCGAAGCGGCAGCCATCGGCGTGCCGGATGAAATTAAAGGAATGTCGCTGGTGGTCTTTGCCGTATTACACGGGTTTGAAACCCGCCCCCAGGCCGATTTCGAGCGCATGCGCGACGAATTGCGCCAAATGATTATTTCTGAAATGGGCAAACCGCTTGCGCCAAAAGCCATCCTGTTTGTTTCGGATTTGCCCAAAACGCGCAACGCCAAAGTCATGCGGCGCATGATTCGGGCGGCCTACCTGGGCCAGGACCCAGGCGACACCAGTTCGCTGGTCAACCCGCAGGCGGTTGAAGAAATCAAAACCGCCAGGTAGTTTTTGCTGCCTGGCGGTTTCGAAGGGCCTGGCGAAGAACTGTGTCAAAATGGGGGAATTATCACGATTTTCCATTGGGCGGCCTGAACGCACCTTGACCGGTTTGTTCAGGTAATCCTACGTGTATTTCTCTGACATTTGCCATAAAGAAGGCCGTATTTTGGGGTGTGAGCGCGTACGCGCTCACACCCCAAAATACGGGAACTTATCACGGGAATTCTCAAAGAGCCCTCCGCGTACTTCCTTTTGCCATCCCCTATTACGGGTATAATTCAGCGATTGAACTTTGCTACTTTAAGGAGAATACATGCCTACTGCACTAATCACCGGAATCACCGGACAGGACGGCTCTTACCTGGCCGAGTTGCTGCTCGGCAAGGGATACGAAGTCGTTGGCATGGTGCGCCGCTCGAGCACCGTGACCTTTGAACGCATCGAACATATCCAGGACGATATTCAGATTGTCCAGGGCGACCTGCACGACCAGAGTTCACTGGTCAGTATGATTGAAGAGTTCGAGCCGGATGAAATCTATAACCTGGCCGCACAATCCTTTGTGCCGACCTCCTGGAGTCAGCCCATCCTGACTGGTGAAGTGACCGCCCTGGGTGTGGCGCGACTGCTCGAAGCCATCCGATTGGTCAATCCAAAAATCAAGTTCTACCAGGCTTCTTCCAGTGAAATGTTCGGCAAGGTAATGGAAGTGCCCCAGAGCGAATTGACCCCGCACTATCCACGCTCGCCGTATGGCGTAGCCAAAGTCTACGGGCATTGGATAACCATCAACTACCGCGAATCTTTCGATATTTTTGCCACATCCGGCATCTTGTTCAACCACGAAAGCCCGCGCCGAGGCCTGGAATTTGTCACCCGCAAAATCGCCTACAATGCTGCCAAAATTAAACTTGGTCAGGCCAAAGAACTACGCCTGGGTAATCTTGAAGCCCAACGCGACTGGGGATTTGCCGGTGATTATGTCGAAGCCATGTGGATGATGCTCCAACATCACACACCCGAAAATTTTGTCATCGGCACAGGCGAAACTCACTCTGTGCGCGAATTTTGCGAGTTGGCCTTCGGCTATCTTGACCTGAACTATGAAGACTATGTCGTACAAGACCCGCGCTTTTACCGCCCCGCCGAAGTTGATTTGCTCATCTCCGACCCCACCCGCGCCAAAACCGAGCTTGGCTGGCAACCCAAAGTCTCCTTTAAGAAACTGGTCGAGATGATGGTCGAATCTGACTTGCAACGGCTCTCCAAAAAATAACCGCTTCAACACAGCCTTTTATCGCCACCAGTATGCACCGTGCCCCGTATGGCACACAGCGATGAAGCAGGCGTGGCGATAAAAGGCTTTTTAATTTCTACCTGATTTACCCATGGCCTCCCTCACCACCTTCCCCCCACCCAAACAGCGCGGACTGGCCCTGCACGCCGTCCTGATTGCCGTTTTCCTGGCACTGGCGGTTTGGGCCGGGTTCAACCTGTACGGCGCGGCCCTCAACGCAGCCTTTGCCGGATTTGTCTTGCTCCTGCTGGCCTGCCTGGTCATTCTGCCTGTCCTGGCCTACCGCCTGTACGCCCTGATTCGCGCTGAATACAGCCTTGACCGCGACAACCTGCACCTCGTCTGGGGCATGCGCGTTGAAGACATTCCGATTTCGGATGTCGAGTGGGTGCGCCCGGCAAATCAATTACCCACCCCGCTTGGCCTGCCCTGGTTGCAGCTGTGGGGCGGATTACTCGGCACAACCCGCCATCCCGACATTGGCCCGGTCGAATTCCTGGCTTCCGACGTCGACGGCTTGTTGCTGGTCGCCACCGCCCGGCGTATCTATGCCATCTCCCCCGCCGACCCGGCGGCTTTCGTGCTGGCTTTCCAGCGCACGATGGAAATGGGCAGCCTCGCGCCGGGGCAATCGCACTCACAATATCCATCGTTTGTCATGTCGAATGCCTGGCAAAACCCCTTCACGCGCATCACCTGGCTGCTGGGGGCTTTGGTCAATATCGGTCTGTTTCTGTGGGTTAGCATCGCCCTGCCCGGTCTGCCCCAGGTCTCACTCGGATTCGACGCCATCGGCGTACCGCTTGACCCCGTCCCCGGCGCGCAGTTGATTCTCCTGCCGCTCCTCAGCGCCGTCTTGTTTGCGGGCGGCTGGCTGGCTGGCCTGTTCTTTTACCGCCGCGCCGACCAGCACCTGCTCGCCAACCTGCTCTGGCTTTCCGGCACACTTTCTTCTGTCTTCTTCCTGATTGCCGTCTTCTTCCTGCTCAATGCCGCCTGAAAAACTGACCCAACTCGGCCTCGGCCTGCTCCTGGCCGTTCTCATCGCCGCCCTCGCCTACCGCGCCCGCAGCCTGTCGCG
>JAWOIR010000296.1:0-8309 GCA_046484545.1 Anaerolineales bacterium | reverse complement strand
TCCCGCCGCCAGCAGGATTTCGCGCTCGAAGCAGACCGGATACCCGCCTTTGAGCGCGATGCTCCCCTTCTGGCATTTCAGTCCCACCGGCCCGGACGCCAATGACTCAACCGTCTCCCAGGCCTCGACCCGGTAGCGGCGACCGGCATACGTCACCGCGCTGGAGAGAAATTCTCCCCCCGCGAAATCCTGGCTGTGGGCCTGTAAAACGGCCAGGTGGCCGTTGGAGTCGAAGGTCAGTTGCAGGAATTCGTTCTGTAAACCACCTTCGCTGACCTGAACCGGGTCAGCGGATGGGTGCGGGGGCTGCCCGAACTCGATGGTGTAGTCCCTGCGCTGGTTGGGCGCGAAACTATCAACGAAGAGTAGCTCGCGGCCCCCTTGCCGGGGCAGGATGGCGGCGGGCACCGGGTTTCCGACTGAATCGCGCAGGCCAAATTGCTCCGGCGCGTTTTCGCGCAGTGGCAGGCGTATCAATCCGCTGGAGGCGCGCGCCTGGTACTGGATGGTTTCCGTCGAATCGCCGCGCACATAGTCAAGCAGGCTGAATGTGCTGGAGGACACAGGAGGCAAGACGCGCTTAAGAGCCTGGGCTGCGCTCTCGATGGCCTGCCGGGTCAGTTGGCGGGCTGTGTTTTCACGGCTCAAGTTCATGATGGGAGCCGCCATGCCAAAATGGGTGGTCGAGAGCAGTTTCAGGCGCGCTTCAAAAGAGTCGCTTAGCAGCGAGTCAACCTCGGCTGGCAGAGAATCTCCAGCCAGCCGCCGGGTTTGCAGTTCAAGCAGGCGGGCGCGTTCCAGGTCGCTCCACAACTGATGATTCGACCACTTCTCGGCCCAACTCGAAAGCCCGTCGAAACTGCCGTCGGCGGTATCCTGTCCGATGGTGATGGTCTTGAGCGGCGGGTGCGAGGCGAGATAATGCCCCGGCGTGGTGAAGCGGACATAGTCCAGTCCGGCGATGTTTTCGAGCAGCCCCTGCAATCCGCTGGCGGTCGAAAAGCGTCCCTTCAGCAGCGGTAAATCAACGCCGACCCAGAACTCATCGTCGGCGTCCATGTCAATCAAGAGCAGCACGTCCTGCGGATTTCCGAGCGTCATCTGCTGACGGCGAATTTGCCTGACCCAGCGTCGCAGGGTGAAATGGTCGGCCAGGTCGCCGATGTTGTAGCACGGCAGCAGGGTCATCGTCTCTTCGATGCCGGGGTAGGTCAGGGTTAGCGGATTGTATTGTTCAGGAAAATTGAGTGGGGGAATAAAGTTGCTGAAACCATTGAAAGGCAGGGCTGAGTAGTACAGGCTGATGGAGTCAATACCACAGGCCGGGTACAGTTTCAAGTGTATGGGCGTATACATCATCTCCTGCGGCCTGACCATGTTATAAAACGAATCCCCGAACAGGTCGCGCAGCCCCGAACCCTGCGGGTTGCTGATTCCGCGCCGGATGACGGCCTCGAACTCGCGGGCGGTGTGCGCACTGACCAGCCCGTTGTTGTAAGACATCAACTGGATTTCATCGCGCCCCTCGCGCGCCCGGCGCTGAATGGCCTCGATGATGTCCGGGCAGTGGGCGGGCATGATTTCCTGCAATGAGAAGTAATTCTCGAAATCCCAGGTCCCACAGACCGGAACGCCGCGCGCGTTGAACTCGTCCAGCACTTGCAGGATGTGGCGGATGATGCGGATGTCCTTGCCAAAGCCGAGTTCATCCGGCGTATCACCGCGATAAGAATGATAAAAATTGCCGTGAAACCGAAAGGCCAGGAAGACGTTCGCGCTCATACGCGCCATTATAATCGTGAGATTGCAATATGCAGATTAAAACCCAAACCCCGTTCCAACCGGCCCAGGTTGTTACGGGGTTTGTTGCCGGGTATCTTTCCCGACGTGAGGAGAATGCACTTATTATTTTACATACGAAGTTAAACAAAACCTGAACAAGGGATGAGAACAAGGTTAGAAAAACGCGCCCGTCAGGCGAGCGCGTTCAAAATCTGTTCCATTGTGATTGGCCCCTCGCGCATAATGAGGGGTTGTCCCTGGGTGCAATCAACCACTGTCGAGGGGATGCCGCCCGGCGTCACCCCGCCATCCAGGATGAGCGCAATCCGGCCGCCAAGTTGGGCCTCTACGTCCTGGGCCGACCTGGGGTTGGCCTGTGTGCCGTAGTTGGCCGCAGAAACTGCCAGCGGCCCGGTCAGGCGCAGCAAATCGCGGGTCGGCTCGAAATCGGGGATGCGCACCCCAATGGTCGGGTGGGGTGTCACCGCCTCGGAAATACTGGTGTGGCGCGGCAGCATCAGGGTCAGCGGGCCGGGCCAGAAGCGGTGGGCGAGTTTTTCGCACAAACTGCTCATGCCCATCACAATCCGGTCGAGTTGCTCGAAATCGGCCAGTAAAATCGGCAGCATTTCGTCGTCACGAATAGCGCGCACCTCATAAATGTTGGCAATTGCCTCTTCATCGAAAACCAGCGCGCCAAGCCCATAAACCGTATCAGTCGGAAAAGAAACCAGCCCGCCCGACGTCAGGATGTCGATGGCCTGCGCCAGGGCGTTTGGGTCACTAATCGCAAGAGTTTTGGTCTTCATACTCTGTTTATACCCCGTTTTTGTCCAGATTGTCCATAGCAATTATGTGACAACCGTCAGGACGCGGTCATTGCCTGCCAGGTCTTTGTGGATGTGGATGTCGGCGTCTGGGAAATTTTCCCGTGCCAGGGCCGTTACCTGCATCCCTTGCCGATACTCGATTTCGAGCAGAAGCGTTCCACCCGGGGCCAGATACCGTTTCGATTGGCCGAGCAAAAGCCGGATAATGTCCAGCCCGTCGGGGCCGCCGTCGAGGGCCAGGGTGGGTTCGCGGCCATAGATGGGCAGTTCGCGCAGGGTGGATGTGGGGATGTAGGGTAAATTCGCAGTGAGAATGTTGAATGTTGAATGTTGAATGTGGTCAGGGAGCAGGTCAGCGTGGTGGAAGGTGATGCGCTGGGCTACCCCGTGCTTTTCCGCATTTTTGCGGGCAACGGCCAGAGCGGCGGGAGAGATGTCGGTGGCGTGGATTTCGACATTCGGCAGCCGGGTGGCCAGGGTGACGGGGATGATGCCTGAGCCGGTGCCGATGTCGATTAAACGGAGGCCGGGTTCGGGCGTGGTGCGCGTCGCCGCCTGGGCCAGGACGAGGTCAATGAGCAGTTCGGTTTCGGGGCGGGGGATAAGCACATCGGGCGAGACATAAAAATCCAAACCGTAAAATTCCCAGTGACCGAGCACATAGGGCAGGGGTTCGCCGTTTTCGATGCGCCGGACGGCTTCTTCGAGGGCGGCGGCTTGGTGGGGGGTGGGTTGGGTTTCAGGATGGGCCAGCAGCCAGGTTTTGGACCTGCCGAGGATGTGACAAAAAAGCACCCGCGCATCAAGGCCGGGTGTTTCGGAGTGCGGCGCAAGGCGGCGGGTGAGTTGGTGAAGGTTCACGGGGGTTGTTTTATTCTTCGTCATCTCCGCCAGAGAGCCGGTCGGCTTCGTCGCGGGTGGAGAGTTCTTCGATGAACAGGTCGATGTCGCCTTCCATGACGGTGGACAAATTGTAGGATGAAACGCCAATGCGGTGGTCGGTGACGCGGCTCTGGGGGTAGTTGTAGGTGCGGATTTTTTCGGAGCGTTCGCCGGTGCCGACCTGTGAGCGGCGGTCGGCTTCGATTTCGGCGCTGCGTTTGTTTTCTTCCAGTTCAAACAGGCGCGCGCGCAGGATGCTCATGGCGCGCAGTTTGTTTTGCAGTTGCGAGCGTTCGTCCTGGCAGGTGACGACCATGCCGCTGGGCTTGTGGGTCAGGCGCACGGCGGTGGAGTTTTTCTGTACGTTTTGGCCGCCCGCGCCCGCCGATTTGTAAACTTCGACGTCGATGTCGGAATCGGGGATGTGGATTTCGACTTCGTCGACTTCGGCCATAACGGCGACGGTGGCGGTGGAGGTATGGATGCGCCCCTGCGATTCGGTGGAGGGGACGCGCTGGACACGGTGGACACCGGATTCGTATTTGAGCTTGGAATAGGCCCCGTGGCCTTTGATTTCAAAGGTGATTTCCTTGAAGCCGCCAATGCCGATTTCGTTGGCCGACATGACTTCGCTCTTCCAGCGCTGGCGTTCAGCGTACAGGCTGTACATACGAAACAAGTCGGCGGCGAACAGGGCGGCTTCATCACCACCCGTCCCGGCGCGCACTTCGACAATGACGTTTTTGTCATCACGCGGGTCTTTGGGAACCAGCATGCTCTTGAGTTGTTTCTCGATTTCAGGGATTTGTTCTTCAAGTTCGCTGATTTCGAGTTCGGCCAGGCCAAGCATTTCCCGGTCTTTTTCGCTTTCGAGCATGGCTTTGGCTTCTTCGAGGCGTTTCAGGTAGTTGCGGTATTCGCGCGCTTTTTCGACCAGGGATTCGAGGTCGCTGCGTTCTTTATTGAGTTCGGCGGCGCGCTGATAGTCGTTGCCGATTTCCATTAATTGTTGGGTGAGTTCTTCGTATCGTTCTTCGATACCGACCAGTTTTTCGAGCATGACTTCTTATTCCTTGATTAAATTACGAAAAGAAACGCGGCCAGGGTTGCGCCGCGTGAGGGGATTATACCATCGCCTGTATTAAGGATTAATATCCGATTGCGGTCACTATCATCGCAATCGCGATTAAGAGTGAGAAGATGATAAAAACCGACCGATAAACTATCAAGCCGACGTTGCGTTCCGGTTTTTCGGGTTTATTTTTGTTCGATTTCTTGCTTGCCATTACAGATTACTCCTTGCTGTGTTTTTTCCATGCTGATTGCATGGCAGATTCCAACTCTTCAATTGTAGCGGGTTTCATGACGTAGCCATCGGCGCCCAGGTTGAGGGCTTCGTCCACCTGGATTTCGGTCGCCTCGGATGAAAGCATGATGACCGGCAAGTCGTTCCATTCCGGCCTGCGGCGGATGAATTCCAACATCATGATGCCGTTCACTTCAGGCATGCTGATGTCGAGCAGCAGCAGTTCGGGGCGGTTGCCGTCCAGGAGTTCTTTGGCTGCCAGGCGAGCGCCGAGAAAGTGGCGCGCAGAATGGCCGAGCATTTGCAGCATGAGGCTCACTGCCGCGGCCATTTCCTGGTCGTCATCTACTATCCAGATTTGTTTCATTCCAGGTGGGCCTTGACGCTTTCTGCCACGTCGCGCGGAAGGATTTCCGTCAGCGATTCGAGCGTGGCCTCCTTAATCTTATCCACACTTCCAAAATGGCGCAAGAGGACTTTGCGCCGGGCCGGGCCGACACCGGGAATGCCATCCAGAATGGAGGCCATGCCCTGCTTCGAGCGGCGTTTGCGGTGGGCGGTGATGCCGAAGCGATGGGCCTCGTCGCGGATGCGCTGGAGGAGATACAGTCCCTGCGAGTGACGCGGCAAGAGCAGCGGCTCAGGCTTGCCGGGGAAGAAAATCTCCTCCTCGCGCTTGGCCAGGCCGACCACCGGGACTTGGTCTGTCAGCCCGAACCGTTCCAAAACGCTGACGATGCGTCCCAACTGCCCCTTGCCACCGTCAATGACCACCAGGTCGGGCAGGCGGGCGAAGGATTCGTCCACTTTTGCGCCGGGCGTCTGGCTCTCGGCTTCGCTGGCGGCGGCCCAGCGTTTGAAGCGACGGGTGAGCATTTCTTCCATGCTGGCGAAGTCGTCGGGGTTGCCAATCGAGGTGCTGTCGATATTGAATTTGCGATACAGCCGTTTGGCCGGGACGCCCTGCTCAAAAACCACCATCGCGCCGACGGTGGCGACGCCCTGGATGTGTGAAACGTCGTAACATTCCATACGGTTGAGCGGCTCAGGCAGATTGAAGGCCGATTGCAGTTCGGCCAGGGCCATTTCCTGCTTGTGGCTGTCGGCCTGCCATTGGGTGCGCAAGGCCGAGAGGGTCTCTGCGGCGTTTTCAGCGGCCATTTTCACCAGTTCGCGCGGCTGTCCCCGGCGCGGGACGTGAATTTTTATCTTGCCGCCGCCGCGTCGCGAGCGCATCCACTCCTGGATGATGCGGGCTTCCTCTATTTCTTCGGGCAGTAGCACCTGCTGGGGCATGGTGGCCGCCTCGGTGTAGAACTGCTTGACAAACTCCGCGATGACTTCGCTATCAACCACATCTTCAGTGCCTTCAAGGACAAAATACTCGCGCCCAATCAGTTTGCCGCCGCGCACGAAGAAAATCTGCACGCAGGCTTCACCGTCGGCGCGGGCCATGGCAATCACGTCCGAATCTTTGTAATCGGAGGCAAAGACAACCTTCTGACGCTCGACGATGCTGGTCATGGCCTTCAACTGGTCGCGCAGGGAAGCGGCTTTCTCAAAACGCAAATCTTCGGATGCCTTTTCCATTTCAGATTGTACGCGCGCCATAATCGGCTCGGAATGCCCGTTCAGGAATTCCATCAAGTCGGCAATCATCTGGCGGTAGGCGGCCTGGTCGGCGGCCCCGATGCACGGCCCGATACACAGTTTGATATCGTAATACAGGCAGGCTCGCTTGTCCTGGCCGGTAATTTCGCGGTCGCAGGTCAGGTAAGGGAAGACTTTGCGAAGCACGTCGAGGGACTGGTAGACGGCCCAGGCCGAGGTATACGGGCCAAAGTAGCGCGCGCCGTCTTCGAACATCTGGCGGGTGACAGTCACTTTGGGGTAGGCATCCTGCCAATGAACTTTGATGTAGGGGTAACGTTTGTCGTCCTTCAAGCGCACGTTGTACTTCGGGCGATGGCGCTTGATGAGATTCATCTCCAGAATCAAGGCTTCCAGTTCCGAGCCAACCACTATCCACTCCAGGTCGGCGATTTCGCGCACCAGGCGGCGGGTTTTGTTGTCGTGGCTCGAATCGGCGCGGAAGTAGGAGCGCACCCTGTTCTTGACATTAATGGCCTTGCCGACGTAAATAATCTTTCCCTCGGCGTTTTTCATCAGGTAACAACCGGGCTTGGTCGGCAGGGTAGCAAGGATGCCTTGCAGGTGTTCGGAGAGTTGCATGGGGGGATTATAACCAGTATTCAGTATTCAGTAACTAGTGTTGGTTATTTGGGAATTCCCGTGATGAGCCCCCAAAACGCGGCCTTTTTCACGGCAAATCACAGAGAACCCCAGTATTCAGCGGGCGAGGTCTTTATGGTATGATGAATCTGCCTCAGGCTGGTTGGACGGTCGCGGCACTGCTTTGCAGGGTCGAGGAAAGTCCGCACTCCATAGGGCACGGCGTCGGGTAACACCCGGGGCGGGGCAACCTGCCGGATAGGGCCACAGAAAACAGGTAGCCGCCCCTCACCCCAACCCCTCTCCCAAAAGGAGAGGGGGAAGTGGAGGGCGGTGATAGTGAAAAGGTGGTGTAAGAGACCACCGGCGTCCGTAGCAATACGGGCGGCCTGGTAACCCCCGCCGGGAGCAAGGCCAAGCAGGGACGAAATGGCCTCGGTCATTGGGAGGCGGCCCGTCTCCCCTGAGTTCCGGGTAGGCTGCTTGAGCGGCGTGGAGACACGTTCGCCAGATAGATGACCGTCACAGCGCGTAAGCGCCGGACAGAATGCGGCTTATAGACCAGCCTGGGGCACATATTCCTTTTCAAAAACCAGATTATTTGCCATCTTTGGGGACTTTGCGTATTGACGAGCCACAGTGCCACCTTCTCCCGGATAAGGCAGACCATGCCCCTCCATCCTGACCGCTTCTTCCCACCCGACCCAACCCTTCGTAGCCTGGCGCGTGACCTTTACGAGCCGATTGCTAGCCTGCCCATCCTCTCCCCGCACGGTCACGTCGACCCGCGCCTGTTCGCCGACCCAAACGCGGCATTCGGCTCCCCCGCCGACTTGTTCATCATCCCCGACCATTATGTCACCCGAATGCTGTACTCGCAGGGGATAGAACTTCAGAGATTAGGAATCAGGGAATTAGAGAGTAGGGAAGATACTAATCATCTAATCTCTAATCATCGAGTTATCTGGGAACTCTTCTGCACCAACTTTCACCTCTTCCGCGCCACCCCCTCCGGTATCTGGCTGACTCACGAACTAACCGAAGTCTTCGGCCTCGACGAACCCCCCTCCGCTGCCAACGCCGACCGGCTCTTTGATACCCTTTCTGAAAAATTATCCTCGCCCGAATTTTCTCCCCGCGCCCTGTTCGAGCGATTCAACATCGAAGTCCTCGCCACCACCGATGCCGCCACCGACACGCTCGCACATCATCAGGCCATCCGCGCCTCCGGCTGGGGCGGACGCATTATCCCCACTTTTCGGCCCGATGGCGTCGTC
>JAWOIR010000297.1:0-3812 GCA_046484545.1 Anaerolineales bacterium | reverse complement strand
AAAAAATCAGGCAAAACCAACAACAACTGGCCGAGGCCATTGTCGAATTGCAATACGCGCGCCAACCGCAGGTTTGGAAGCCTTACGGCCACCCCGGACGCGAGAAAAGCGTGCGCGATGCAGGCTATCACCTGCTTTACCTGACTGAAGCCCTCGAAGCGCAAGATGAAAGTCTCTTTATCGAATACCTGGCCTGGGTCAAATCACTGTTCAAGAGTCTTAACTTCCCCGAAGACGTGCTGCCCACCAGCCTGGAATGTACCCGAGCAGCCCTGTCCGCCAACCTGGCAAAAGAACTGTTGCCAGCCGTCCTGGAAATGCTCGAAACCGGCCTGAAAAGCCTGTCCGAATTTCGCCCGGAATTGCCATCCTTCATCGAAGAAGATAATTTGCTTGCCCGCCAATTTCTCGAATTGCTGCTCAAAGGCAACCACAACGATGCCAGCAGACTGATTGTGGATGCAGTCAAATCCGGACTGCCTGTGCGCGAGGTCTACCTGAATGTCTTCCAAAAAACCCAGCGCGAGGTCGGACGGCTGTGGCACACCAACCAAATTGGCGTAGCCCAGGAGCATTTTTGTTCCGCCGCAACCCAGGTGGTCATGGCGCGACTGTATCCATTCATTTTCAGCGGTGAGCGCAAAGACCGCCGCATGGTGATGGCCTGTGTGGGCGGCGAATTGCACGAGATTGGTGCGCGCATGGTGGCCGATTTTTTTGAAATGGAAGGCTGGGACACTTACTTCCTCGGGTCTAACACACCTCCGGAAAGCATTTTACAAGCCACGCGTGAACGCCAGGCTGATGTTTTAGGCTTGTCAGTGACGATGACATTCCACATCAGCAAGGCGCGAGCCATCATCAGGGATTTGCGCGCGCAGGACAACATCAGCACGCGCGTGCTGGTAGGCGGTTATCCCTTCAACCTGTCTCCCGATTTGTGGAAACAAATCGGCGCAGATGGTTATGCTCCCGATGCCCAAACAGCCCTGCGCGAAGCGGAAAGGGTACTGTTATGAAACAACCACAGGGGATTGTTCTGAAATGCAGTTTGCTTGGAGATATCAGCGAAGTTTTGAACGACTCGCTTGGCCTGGGCGACTGGATAAAACCCGGAAACCCGTTCTCCCGCCTGGCAGCGCGCGGCAATCTTGAAAAAGCACTCTCTTTCCTGGAAGAGACGCGCAGCAAAGGCGCCGCCTTCGATTGGGAAATCAACATCCAAACCGGGCAGGAAATACGCGCCCTACACTTCATTGGGGCAAGAAGCGACGATTTCTTGCTGGTTGTGGGCACAGAAAACAATAAATTCCTGTTCAGCAGCCTGAACAACGAACTGGTCTCAGCCCAGCGCGAACTGGCGAAGAAAAACGCTGAACTGGAAAGACTGCGCCACTTCAATACTGAAATCGTCGAAACCATAGGCGAAGGCATCGCCATCGACGACCCAAACGGCTACTACACCTTTGTCAACCCTGCGGCGGCCAAAATGCTTGGCTACAAAGTAGAAGAACTGACTGGCAAACACTACACCGACATCATACCGCCTGACCAGATAGCCAAATTCAAAGAAATCAACCGCAAGCGCGTCGGGGGGCTTTCCTGCCGTTACGAACTGACCCTGCAACGCAAGGATGGGTCGCTATTGCCGGTGCAGGTCAATGGCAGTCCGCGTTACGATGAGACTGGCAAATTTATCGGAACCACCAGCACATTTACAGACGTTAGCGAAATCAAACAGGCCCAGCAAGCCTTGCAACAAGATGTAGCCAAGCGCAAACGCATGGAACAGGCCACACGGGTCATGTCGGAAACCCAGTCGCAAATCGCAAGGCTGAACAGCACCAGGAAAATCCTGGCCCTGGTGGGTGAAAAGGTACAGGTATTGCTCCAGGATGCACAAACCATCGTCACCATGCTGGATGAATCTTCGCAGGCCATCAACGTTGTCGGGATGTATGGCCTGGGGTCTGAATACGAAAAATTGACCCGCAAACTAAACCTGGACCCGTCAAAAATCAGTTATCCGCTCAAAGATATGTCTCCTGAACATCTTGAAACCTTCAGGAGCGGGCGTCTTGAGCAATATGAAGGCGGTTTTTACAATCTCCTCAGTCGTAAAATTCCCAAAAAACTCTGCCAACTCTTCGAAAAACAATTCAATTTTTCAGCCATCTATGTCGCCGGTTTCGCCTGGGAGGATATTGACTTTGGCAGCCTGCTCATTTTTGCCCGCAGCGACCTGGCCCCTTACAAGGACATGATTGAAACCATCGTCAACCAGGCTGCTATTGCAATCCGGCGCATTCGCAGTGAGCAATCCCTGCAAGAATCAAACGAATATCGTCAAAATGTGTTTGCCTCGCTGCAAGACGGGCTTTCAGTGCTGGACACAAATGGTGTTCACGTCGAAGTCAATCGCTCATTTTGTGAACTAACCGGTTTTTCAGCCGATGAACTTATCGGCGTCGGCATACCGCACCCCTACTGGCCGCCGGAAGAAACACACAGCATTCAAAAAGCCTATGAAATAACAAAACGCGGGGAAACCGCCGATTTTGAATTGACTTTTATGCGCAAAAACGGTGAGCGCTTCCCGGTCATCGTCAGCCCATCGGTAATCAAAAACGCAAACGGGGAAATTATCCGCTATGCGGCCACAGTTAAAGATATTACGGAACGGGTTCAGACGCAGGAAGCCCTGATTAACAGCGAAAAACGGTTGCGTGCGATTATTGACGCGGCACCTTTTGGTGCCTACACCTACAAACTATTCCCGAATGGCCGCCTGGTCTTTTCCGATTACAACCATGCGGCAGGGCAAATCATCCCGATTGACCATTCATCCCTGATAGGAAAAACCGTCGAAGAAGCCTTTCCCAGCCTGGCAAAAACCGAGATACCCAACCTGTACCGCCTAACAGCCGCCGAAGGCCGCAATTACCACGACGAACAAGTGGCCTATCACGAAGGCGAAGTTTCAGGCATCTTCGAAATTCACGCTGTCCAGACGGCCCCGAATCAAACGTCTGTATTTTTCCGCGATATTACCGAAAAAAAGAAAATCGAGCAAAAATTACAGGAGAATGAATCCCAATATCGTCTGCTGTTCGAAAACAACCCCATCCCGATGTGGGTTTATGACCTGGAAACCCTGCAATTCCTGGATGTAAACGCCGCCACTGTTGGCCGCTACGGCTTCAGCAAAGATGAATTCCGGGGGATGAGCCTCCGCGACATTCGCCCGCCGGAAGATGTTCCCCTGCTCGAAGAGAACATTGCCGAGCACGCGGAGACCCTGCAAACCTCCGGCCCCTGGCGGCATCGAGCCAAATCAGGGGAAACCTTCTTCGTCGAAATTTTTTCACACAGCATCACCTACTTCGGCAAAAAAGCCCGCCTGGTCATGGTCCACGACATCAGCGACCAAAAGCTGGCCCAGGATGCCCTGCTCGAAAGTGAGACCCGTCTGCGGCTGGCATTGGCTTCAGCCAAACAAGGTTTATACGACCTGAACGTGCAAACCGGCGAAGCCATCATCAATGCTGAATACGCCCTCATGCTGGGCTACGGTGACCCCGATGAACTGCGAGAAACCAACGCCGCCTGGCGCGAACGCCTGCACCCGGAAGACCGGGAGCCGGTTGCCCAGGTATACAGGGATTACATTGCGGGAAAAATTCCCGAATATCGAGTCGAATTTCGCCAGCGCACCAAATCCGGCAAGTGGAAATGGATTTTATCGCTAGGCAAAGTAGTCGAGTGGGATGCCGAAGGCAATCCCCTGCGCATGCTGGGAACTCACACCGATA
>JAWOIR010000033.1:0-10227 GCA_046484545.1 Anaerolineales bacterium | reverse complement strand
CCCAAACGTAAAACCACTAACAATTTTCAAGGAGTAATAGGATGAAAGCCATTATATTCACTGAATACGGTTCCCCAGAGGTTCTGCAACTGAAGGATGTCCCCAAGCCCAGCCCCAAACCGCACGAAATCCTGGTGCGGGTGCGCGCCACCCCGGTCAGCTATGGAGACCTGACGGCGCGGGATTTTTCCAACAGCCAATTTAACATGCCCGCCCCGCTCTACCTGCCAGCGCGTATGGCCTTTGGATGGAACAAGCCCAAAATCCAGATTCTCGGCAGTGAACTGGCCGGGGATGTGGAAGCGGTCGGGAGTCAGGTGACAAAATTCAAACCCGGCGACGCGGTTTTTGCCTACGTTGGGATGAACATGGGTGCCAACGCCGAATATATCTGCCTGCCTGAAAACGGTTCGGTGGCGTTGAAACCCGCCAACCTGGACTACACCGAAGCCGCCACCCTGCCCTATGGGGCCATCATGGCCGCCAGCCTGCTCAAGAAAGCCAACCTCCGGCCGGGGCAAAAAATCCTTATCAACGGCGCATCTGGCGGCATCGGCGCGATGGCCGTCCAACTCGCCAAACACCATTACGGTGCACAAGTGACCGGCGTGTGCGGCGCGGCGCGCCTGGACTACGTTAAATCGCTCGGCGCGGACAAGGTGATTGACTACAAAAAACAGGATTTCACCCAAAACGGCGAAACCTACGACCTGATTTTCGACATTCTGGGGCGAGTTTCATTTGCCCGCGCCAAAAATTCGCTCAAGCCGGATGGTATCCTGCTGTTCGCCAGTTTCAAAGGCCGGGCGCTGTTCGATATGGTCTGGACTTCGCTAACCGGTAGCAAGCGGAAAGTTATCTGCGCCCTGGCGGATGAAAAGGTCGAAAGCCTGCTCCTGGTCAAAGAGCTGGCCGAAGCGGGGAAGGTCAAAGCCGTCATCGACAAACGCTTCCCGCTCGAACAGGCCGCTGAAGCGCATCGCTATGCCGAATCCGGGCAAAAGCAGGGCAGCGTGGTCGTCACACTGCTTTGCCAATTGGGAGACAATCCGCCGCAAAAGATTCTTTAGGAATTCCTGTGGTAAGACCCCTGACTGTCTAACTGGTGTGGTGCGGTACATGCCACCTGCCGAGGAGAGCCGGAAATTTGATGTTCATGCCTGCGAAGCAGGCATGAACATCAAATTTCCGGGTTTTTCTTGTGGGCCGCGAAGCGGCCATACACCGATAAGACAGTCAGGGTGGTTGCGGCATCCTTCACGGCAAATGGCAAATATCTGAGAACCACGCAAAATCAAACGGTCGAATAACAAAAAAACACGTATAATTCCCCCGTTCATAACCGAATGACCCTAACGCCATTTTTGGCGAAATCTTAATTCGACAGCGAGGAAACCATGAGAACCCCCTTTGTAGCAGGAAACTGGAAAATGAACAAAACCGTCAGTGAGGCGCGCGAACTGGTCTCAACGATGGCCGTTAACTTGAAAACCGTCGGCGGCGTCGAGAAAGTCATCTGTCCGCCATATATCTCCATTCTGGCGGTTGCCAACATGCTGAGCGGCATCGACATCGGCCTGGGCGCGCAGAACATGCACTGGGAAGAAAAAGGCGCGTTTACCGGCGAAGTCTCCCCGCAGATGGTCAAGGAATTTTGCGAATATGTCATTATCGGCCACTCCGAGCGCCGCCAATACTTCGGCGAAACCGACCAGACCGTCAACAAGCGCGTGCTGGCCGCCCAGAAGCACGGCATCGTCCCGATTGTCTGCGTTGGTGAGACGCTCGAAGAGAATGAAGCCGGTCAGACGGCGGATGTCGTTCGCCGACAGACCCTGGCCGCCCTCGAAGGCGTCAGTGTGGACTTCGCCCCCAGCCTTGTGATTGCTTACGAGCCGGTCTGGGCTATTGGGACAGGCCGGGCCTCCTCCGGGGAGAACGCCCAGCAGGTGCACGGGCAGGTCATCCGCCTGGTGCTGGTCGAATTGTTCGGGCAGGAAACGGCTGAAAAAATCCGTATCCTGTATGGCGGTTCCGTGACCGGGGCCAATGCTGCCGAGTTCTTCTCCCAGCCCGATATCGACGGCGCGTTGGTCGGCGGCGCGAGTCTGAAAGACGATTTTGTTGTCATTGCCCAGGCTGCCGCGAAATAGATGCCCCTTTTCCTGGCTTCGATGGACGGCCTGTTGTGGGTGGCCCTGGCGTTAGCCGTCCTGGTCTTCCTGCAGCGCAAGATGCACCGCGAGATACAGGCGGTCTTTCTGCTGCTCACGCGGCATCCCGGTGTTACCATTGGCATTTTTGCGCTGATATTCATTCCCGGTGTTTTCCTGCATGAGTTGAGCCATTTTGTGATGGCAAAACTCCTGCGGGTTCGCACCGGGAAGTTTTCCTTAATTCCTGACCCAATGCCCGATGGACGGCTGCGCATGGGCTATGTTGAGACCGAGCGCAGCGACTTTGTGCGTGACTCGCTGGTTGGCGCGGCCCCGATTTTGTTCGGCACGCTCTTCCTGGCCTGGGTGGCGGTGGACAAACTTCAACTCATGGTCCTATGGGATGTTCTGCGTCAGACGCGCTGGGATGCTTTCACGCTCGGCCTGACCACCCTGCCGCGCCTGCCCGATTTCTGGCTGTGGTTCTACCTGCTTTTTACTGTCTCCAGCACGATGATGCCCTCCGATTCAGACCGTCAGGCCTGGACTCCTCCGCTGGTGGTCATCGGGATTTTCTTCGGCCTCCTGCTCCTGGCCGGGGCTGGCCCCTGGTTGCTCGAACATCTTGCCCCGCCCCTGAACGAATTCTTGCGCGGCACGGCCCTGGTGCTAACGGTCAGCGTGATTATTCACATGCTGCTGATTGTCCCCTTCCTGTTGCTGCACCGCATCCTGACCCGACTGACCGGTATGGATGTGGCCTGAGAGCCTGTCGAAAACGCCATGCTCACCGCATAAAATCGCTCACAACAGATTCTCTTAAGCCCGCCAGCCACTTAAACGTTCTCCCATCTGAGCCAGGCGTTCACGTAGCACAACCGCCAGGGTCGCCACGATAATCATCACAATGCCCGTGCAGCCAATCAGGATGACGGTCGAGAGTCCGCGCAGGATGAAGAACATAATCGTCGTCACGCCCAGCACCAGCATTACAATCGGCACCCCCACCAGGCTGCGCGAACGCACCACCAGCCCATAGACCAGCACCGCCAGCGCCTGGAAGAACAACGCCACAAAATAGCCCAACTGCTCGGTTGCCACCATCTGAATATAAGTTGTGCCCAACAGCACCAACTGCGAAACCAGTCCGGTTATAAACGCGCCCTTGTCGCTCCCGGCGCGGGTCAGCAGGTAGTGCATCAGCAAACCGAGCAGGGCCGCGCCGACCGAATAAAACTGCGGCTGGGTTACTTCCAACGAGAGCAACAGGCTGAAATACGACATCAGGTACAGGGCATTGGTTGGAAAGCCGAGCCAGACATTGCGACGGCGGAACGCCTCGACTGCCCACAAACTGGCCGCGATGGCGATGGGGATGGACGCCGCCACGCTCGGGCCTGTTGTCAGCGCCCCGAAACTGGTCATTGTTCCCAGGCCGATTGCGCTAATGCGCAGCATCTTCGACCATTCCGCTGCGAAACGCCCCACCCCCAGGCTGGCGGCGTAGTACCCCACCGATAGCAAAATCAGACCCCAGGGCCACCAGTGCCACCAGTCGGCCCAGGCCAGCCCAAAGAGAACGCTGACCGCCAGCAGCCCGGCAGGGACGTAGCCGAGCAAGGGCTGTCGGCGCAGGGACGCGTACAGGGCGAAGAAAACCGTCAGCGCCAGGGCAACCAGGGCCTCCCCGGCCAGGATGCCATCCGGAATACAAGCCAGCACTGCGATTACCGTCGCTATTCCACCCAGCCCGCGCACCGGCAGGGCCAGGATTGGGGTACGCGTGATGCTGAAGCCGAAAATCAGGTCGAAGCCGAGCAGATAGATGGCGGCCCCGGCGAAGAAGTACGGGAAGGTCAGCAGGTCGTATTGGTGCAGGAGCAGGCCAAAGGCCAGCATCCCGCTCAGGTAAAATCCACCTTCAGCCCAGGGGCGTTTCTTTAGTAAGGTTTCGGCCAGCCAAATCAGCGTCAGGACTGCCGTAAACCAGCCCGCGCCTTCTTGCCGCACAATTGGCGCGGTCAGCGCGGTCACTACTGCAAGTCCCAGGCCTGAAATACGCAGCGTTGTTCCCCAGTCATTTTTCATTGCCAGACCTAAACCAAAATAAGCCAGCGCCAGCGGGGTCAACGTCCACAGCCAGGCATCGTCCAGCCAGACAAGTGCCAGTTTCCAGGCTGTGATGAACAGGTAAAAGGTGAAAGCATAGCCAAGTTGTGGTTTGCGATACAGCAGGGCATAAGCGAGCAGGAAAAGCGTCAGCCCCAGGCTGAAAGCAAACAGCGCAGGGGTCGCATTGGCGGTAAGCAGCGCATTGGCGGTCAGTGCTGTCAGCGCAATTGCGCCCAGGTAGGTCAGCGCGGCCAGGGGCCGGGAGGGGAGAATGCGTTTGTAAAGGTAGTCTGTGCTTAGCCAGAGTACGGTCATCCCGCCCAGGTAATAGTGAGAAGGTTGCACATCGTTCTCGAAAAGGATGAGGCTGAAGCCCAACGCAAGGAAGAGCGGCGCGATGATTTCGAGGCGGGGATGCCGGCGTGTTTCAGCAATGAAGGGCAGCGCCAGCAAGCCGACCAACCAGCCCTCGAAGGGATAATCGCCAATCAGGGCGGCCAGGGCCAGAACGGGCGTTAGCACCAGCCCTGTGCGGCGCAGGGTGCGCGACCATGCTTCCAGTTTAAAGAAGCGTTCCAGCGCCCAGCCGCCGAGATAGTAGCAGACCACCAGCCCGGAAAGGGCGGCAAACCCCAGGCTGACATCAAATCGGTCGTTAATGGCCCCAAAAGTGTAAGCCAGGCCGAGCGCGAGCAAAAACCCGGGCAGATAGCCGAGCCAGGCTTTGTTGTAGCGGGATGCGTATAGCCAATATGTGCCAGAAAGTAAACTGGCGCATACCGCCGCCTGTAACTGGTCGCTCAATCCAGATATCAGGATAAATAACAGGCTGACCGCTCCCATGAAAATTGCCAGTCCGCGAACCGGCAGGAACCACTTCCAATTGACGCGCCAATCAGGACGCAGGATGATGTCGGGCAGGGTCAGCAGGATAGCTGCCAGGGTGATTTGGTAAGGCAGATACTCGCTCAGGTTGAGGAAGAAAGGCAGGCTGAAGAAAAACAAATAAGCAATCAGCCCATAGACCAGCGAGGCCAGCCAGACCCACCCGCGCGGACGCAACAGGTGTGCCAGACTGAGCAGGATGGCGGCGGCCAGGAAGAGCACAAAGGCCCAGGAGACGGATTCAAACGCGCCCCACAAGCCGCCAAACAGGAAGAGCGCAATCCCGGCCAGTGCCAGCGGCAGGGGATAGCCGTTGGTTTTGTTTTTCAGCCGGTTGAGATGGTCGAGGCGGTACGTGATTTCGCTCAGGGTGGTCAGCACGAAGGCCCAGGCCGTCCAACCCAGGCCCAGCGCCCAGGTTTGGCGGGTGAAGTCAAAGCCGAACTGAAAGAGGAAGACGACCGGGATGAGCGCAAGCGTAGCAAGCCAGGGGAAGAGCGGAAAAGGCCTGAGCAGGTGGCTGGCGGCGTAATACAGGCCGACCAGCAGCCAGGCCGCCGAACTTGCCACCCACAGCAGGCCGGGAGCGGTGTCGAACAGGTTGAAAAGCGCGTTGATGCCCAGGCTGGCGACCAGCAGCAGGTTAATGAACTGGCTGAAGAGGAAAGCCGGTTGCGCAAATTGCCAGTCTTTTTTGCGCGAAAGCAGGAAAATCCCGGCCAGACCTGCCAGGTTGGCAAACTGGACGGTGAACATGCGGGCTTCAATGGCGGGTTCTGCGGCAAAAACACCGGGGACAAATCCGCTGCTGTAAACGAATGCGCCCAGGGCGGTCAGACTGAAGAAGCGTGAATTGTAGAATCGGGCCGCAAAGACCCAAATGGCGGCGCAGACTAGCAGGACGAAAGTCCAGTAGGCAGCCAAAGCCTGGCCTGTCAGATTAACCAAATCGGCAAAGACTCCGGCGTTGATGGGAAGCAGGAAGGAAAAGACAATGAACAGGACAAAACTGGGTTGCGGCAGGCGTTTCTTTAGGGCAATCGCCGCCCCGCCGAAGGCCAGCACGGCCAGCGACAGGATGGGCAGGCGCAAAACTTCGACCAGGGCGGCCAGGATGACCGCCGCGGCAATGACGAAGAAGGCTCCCAAATATAGGAAGGTTTTGATGCTGACTTCACTGAGCAGGAGTTGTGCCAGGCTGGGGCGCGGTTGGGATGCTCGGGTTGGCTGAGGTGGCGGCGCGGCAGGAGGTTGGGGTGCGGAGTCGGCCGTTTTTGGGGATTCAGGTTCGGGCGTGGCTTGCGTCACCGCTGGCGCGGGAGGCGCAGGCACGGGCTTGAACACAACCCGATAGCGTGAGCGCAAGGCCTGGGCCTGGGCCTCCCCCAGCAGTCCTTGTTTTTGCCACTCGTCCAACTCGCCCAGGATGAAGCGCTGCTCGCTGGCGTTCAGTTTGAGCAGGCGTTGGACGCGCAGGGCGCGCAGGTTGGGGGCATCGAGGATTTCGAGCGCGGCAACGCGGACTTCGGCTTCGGGGTCGTTGGCGGCCAGGCGTTCAATTTGCGCGAGGATTTCGGGGTTGGCGGGGCGTTGAATGGCTTCCTGGATGGCTTGTTTGCGAGTTTGCGGGTCAGGGTGTTGCAGTTTTTCGATGATTGCGCTCATTTGGCCTCCGTTGTTCTGCTGGTAAAAACACAAAAAAAGGACGCGAGTTGCTTCCGCGTCCTTTTTTTGTGTTTACCCAAGATAAGCGCAGCCCCAGGGGGGCAGGGTGATTTGGATGTGGCCGCCCGCGACGGTAAAGGGGCGGTTGTCTATCAGGCTACGTACGTTGCGCCCATCGGCCCAGACGGTTTGAACTGGAACGCGAATGCCGCTGCTGGAATCGGACAGGTTGATGACGATGACGGTTTTTTCTTCGCCGAGAACGCGGCTGAAGGCGTACCAGCGTTTGGCGGCATCCAGGCCGAGGCGGGCATAATCGCCGCGGCGCAGGCTGGGGCGCTCCTTGCGCAGGCCAGCCAGGGCGCGGATATAGTCGCGCAGGTCGCCTTTCCAGTGGGCGGAGTCCCAGATGAAGGCGCGACGGCTATCGGGGTCGTTGCCGCCTTCGAGGCCGATTTCGTCGCCGTAGTAGATGGCGGGCGCGCCAGGGTAGGCGAAGATGTAGGAGAAGGCCAGTTTGAGTTTGTCGAGTCGCCCGCCGACCAGGGTCAGGGCGCGGGCGGTGTCGTGCGAGTCGAGCGGGGTGTACATGGCGTACAGGTTGTCGCGGCGGTAAATTTTGAAGAGACTTTCGACCCGCTCAGCGAATTGTTCGACGCCTTCGTGGTGATTCATGCAGGCAATCAGGGCGTCCTTGACCGGGTAGTTCATCAGGGCGTCGAAGTGTTTGTCATCCACCCAGCGCGGTTCGGCGGTCCAGATTTCGCCGACGATGTAGGCATCGCGGTTGACCGATTTGACGGTATGGCGGAATTCGGCCCAGAAATCATCGTCGTTGATTTCGTTGGGAACATCCAGCCGCCAGCCGTCTGCGCCGCGCTCTATCCAGTAGCGGGCAACGCGCATGATGTAGGCGCGCACTTGCGGGTTGTGAGTATTGAGTTTAGGCAGGGATTTGAAATTCCACCAACCGGCGTAGTTGTAGGCTTCGCCGGGGCCGTAAGCGTCGATGGGCAGGTGGCGGACGTGGAACCAGTCGCGGTAGGCCGAGTACTCGCCGTTTTCGAGCAGGTCGTTGAAGGCGAAGAATCCGCGCCCGACGTGGTTGAAGACGCCATCGAGAATGATGCGCACGTTGTTGCGGTGGGCCAGGTCAATCAGGGCGTGAAAGTCGAGCAGGCTGCCCAGTTTGTCGTCAATTTTGAAGTAATCGCTGGTGTTATAGCGATGATTGGAGGCGGCCTGGAAGATGGGGTTGAGGTAAATGGCGGTGATGCCCAAATCGAGCAGGTAATCGAATTTCTGGATGATTCCGCGCAGGTCGCCGCCCTGGAAGTGGTGGATGGTGGGCGGCGCGCCCCAGGGTTGGACGTTTATGGGGTCATTGTTTGGGTCGCCGTTGGCAAAGCGGTCGGGGAAAATTTGGTAGAAGATAGCATCTTGCACCCAATAAGGGACTGTCATGTTTGCTCCGGGAGTATGGTATCGATAACGGTGACAATTTTACAACAAGAATGGCCCCATATCAGCATATTTGGTTTGCAATCTTGTGTGTTGGGCGAAAATTTACTCCCAATCGTCCGGGTTATATTGGCAGATGCGTTTTAATGCTCCACGTTGGCGTTTGGCTGCCACTCACGCGACCCTGGCTGCAGTGTCGGGACGGGTGGGGCGGCGGATTTTGGGCTTTTTATGACCAAAGCCCAACTATGTATTAGCGGAATTGTTTCATCTTTGCCAAAACCTGCTAAAAAAGTATAGCGTGGGAGTCAAGCGCGGGTTCGCGTGTCCATCAGCGCCAGTAGTTTGCTGGTCGTGTTCCAGTTGCGAATGGTAATGTCCTGGTAAATCGGCGAACCGACTATCTTTGTCAGGCCGCTCTGGCTGGCCCTGGCAATCAACCTCGAAAAATACAAGACATCTGTCCCGGTGAAGGCTTCGTCGACCCCGGGTTTGACGGGGACGTGCTGCATCGCATCGGCGGCGGTCAGCGGCTCTTTCAGGTATATCACATCGTAACGCCAGGTTTGCGGCTGTTCCCCGAAACCCTGCGGGGCCTGCGCCACGACCTGCCTGAGTTGCGCATGAGTGCGCAGCACAATCCGCGCCTGGTAGGGTGGAAAGGCTGCCGATACCGCCTGTTCCAGCTGGCGGGTCAGCAGGCCGTGGTCGCTTTCGCCCGATTCAAAAAGAACATTGCCGCTCTGGATGTAAGTGACAACGTTCTCGAATCCGCTTTTTTCGAGGCAGGCTTTTAAGTCCGCCATTTTTATGATATTCCCGCCGCCGACGTTGATGCCGCGCAACAGGGCCAGGTATTGTGTGTTTACCATGCTGCCAGTATAGCATGGCTATACTGGCAAAACAATCGAGGCTCTCTGATATTTGTCGTAAAGAAGGCCGTATTTTGGGGTATCAGCGCGCGTACGCGCGCTGATACCCCAAAATACGGGGACTTTTCACGGGAATTCCTAAGAGACACAATTGATGCCAGCGCTTTAAATCGAAATCAGGAACACGATTATCGATACGACTTACTTTTTTCCAAACAGTTGGCCGAACATGCCAATTACATCGTCCACCGCCGAACCATCGCCGTCGAAATCGAGCAGGCTGTTCAGGGTGCTCATCAAGCCGGGGTTTTCTTGCTGGTCTGTCTTCTGTTGGTTGCCGAGAAAAGCGGCCAGGCTGCTGATATCCAGCCCCTGCTGTTTTTGTTGCTGTCCCAGCGCGCCCATCAGCAAGGGCGCAGCGATTTGCAGGATTTGTCCGACCTGGTTGTTCTCCAGTCCGGTTTGCCGAGCGAGCGCCTGCGTGACGACGGGTTGCTGGCCGCCCAGAACATGCTTGAGGATACCGTCGCCGTTGGCGGTTTCCGGCGCGTTCAAATAGCCGGATAAATTGTTCAAGATTCCGCCATCATGGTCTTCGACCAGGGCTTTGTGAAGGGATTGGGCGCCATCGGGCTTGGCGGCATTCCTGGCGAGCGCTGTAACCAGCAGGGGCATGACCGTCGACATCACTGTGCTGGTTGTTTGCTCGTCTGCGCCAACTTTTTGGCTGATTTTTGACAAACCCGCCCCGGCAAGCTGCTTCATCAATTGCTGTGTCAATACGTCCATTTTTCCTCTTTTCTTGGTGAACAGTTACGAGAAGTTTGCTTTATCTGGGCAATCTCACTTAAGTCTACCACCATTGACTTTGAATTTTGCCTACGTTCTCTGGATATTTTCCGTATTAAAGAAGGCCGCATTTTGGGGTGTGAGCGCGCACGTTTGCGGCGCTCACACCCCAAAATGCGGCCTTCTTTAATACGGAAAATATCCAGAGAACGTAGGCAAAATTCAAAGTCAATGGTGGTAGACTTAAGTGAGATTGCCCAGATAAAGCAAACTTCTCGAAACTGTTC
>JAWOIR010000450.1:0-2785 GCA_046484545.1 Anaerolineales bacterium | reverse complement strand
AGCATGGTCAGCATCTGGTCGCGGATGGTTTTATCGGGCAGGTTGGCGTCGATCAGGTGTTGGAGCAGGTCGTTATTCGGGGATTCGGTATTCGAGTATTCGATATTCGAACTTCGAGTATTCGAATATCGAATACCGAGTATCGCCTTTCGCCGTTCTGCGATGATTTCATAGAGATAGTTATCGAGCGTTTTCAGGTGTTTTTTGTAGCCGGGGCGCGGGATTCGCCGCCATAAAATCCATGCGCCGGGCGAGATGTAGTCGATGGCTTTCAGGATGGGCTTCCAGATGCGTGGCAGGTCGTCCCAGGCGTCGCGGCTGAAGAGGGCCTGGATGATGATGAGCAGGGCGATTTTGCGGCCTTCGACGAGCATGTCCACCGTTTGGCCGTCCTGCCAGATTGCGCTGACCCGTTCGGTCTGCTGGCGCATCATTTCGGCATATCCGGGCAACTGGCCGGGATGCAGGGATGGTTCCATTAATTTGCGATAGTGGTTGTGTTCTTCGCCGTCGGTGACGAGCACACCCCGGTCGAGCAGGTCGGTGACCGGGTCGTGGTTGCGCCACAGGAATTTGTGTCGCTCGGTGACGAGCACCTTGCGAACGGCTTCGGGACCAAAGACGATATAGGGTTTGAATCCCGGCAGGGGAACCTGGAAGAAGCGTCCGACGCGTTCGGCCATGACGCGCAGAGGGCCGAGGGGGGATTTTTCTATGAGGAAGGCTTTTAGCACAGCGAGGCCGGTTTGGGGGTCGGCGGAGGTGTCAGGTTTCATGTGTCAAGTATCAGGTGTCAGGTTGGAAGGGTAGAAGGGTAGAAGTTTGAAAGATTGAAAGTTATCAAGAAAAAGTTTTCGTCAGATAGAGCACGAGGTCATCATCAACTGGGGCGGATTGGCCGTATTGGACGGGCTGGCCGCGCGAGTGCAGTCCGCGCCCGTCGGGGATGTAGCCGCGTTTGGCGTACATGCGCTGGGCTGCGCCGTAGTCGGCGGTCACACCAACACCCAGGCCGACCACGGGAGAGATGGCAGCGACCCGGCTTTCGGCTGCGCCCATCAGCGCCGCTCCGATTCCCTGACGGCGAAACTTGGGCAGGACGTTGAAATCGACGATTTCGGGGATGTTCTGCTCGCGGAAGGGCGGATAGTCTGACTGCCAGCAGATGGTGACGTAACCGGCGAACTCCAAAATCGGGAGATTTTGGACTCCGTAATGGGCGACCAGGACGACCCGCTGGCCTGCTTCCTGCTCCGAGAGATATTTTTCGTACTGGGATGCCGGTTTGTCCCAGCCCAGTTCGGCAAAAGCGGCGGCAATGGGGTAAATGTCGGTGGGTTTGAGGAGGCGGATGGTAGGCATAGTTATGAGTTGTAAAAAGTCGAAGGTCGAAGGTCAAAAGTTAAAAGTCTTGACCGGACTTTTGACTTTCGACCTTTGACTGGCTGTAGGCTTTCAGCGTTCGTACGCGCGCTTCGGCGCGATTAACGATAGGTTTGGATGGGTAGCCAGGGACTTTGATGTTCTTCTCCCAGGGGGCGTGGATTTCGGGCGCGGAGAGATGGGCCAGTTCGGGAACCCATTTTCGGATGTAGTCGCCGTGCGGGTCGAATTTGGCCGATTGCAGGACGGGGTTGAAAATGCGGAAATAGGGCGCGGCATCGGTGCCCGTTCCAGCCGTCCACTGCCAGCCGCCGTTGTTGGCCGCCGGGTCGCCGTCGAGCAGGTTGTCCATGAACCAGCGTTCGCCCCATTGCCAGTTGATAAGTAAATCCTTGACCAGGAAAGAAGCGACAATCATGCGGGCGCGGTTGTGCATCCATCCGGTTTGGCGTAGTTGACGCATGGCAGCGTCCACGACCGGGACGCCGGTGCGGCCTTCCTTCCAGGCGGCAAAATCGGCATCATCGTCCCGCCAGGGGATGTTGGCGAGGTTTGGGTTGAAGGCGCGGGTGGCAACGTGGGGGAAGTGGTAGAGTATGGAGATGTAGAATTCGCGCCAGATTAACTCGTTCAACCATGTCTGCGGGCCTTTTTCGTTGAACGTTAAACCCTTCGGCGCGCTCAGGGCAGGCAGTTGAACGTTCAACGCAGATTCAGCAGCCTGGCGCAGGGAAATCATACCGAAGCGGATGTAGGGAGAGAGAGCGGATGTGCCGTCGAGGTCGAGGCGGTTGCGGGTTTCGTGGTAATTGGTGATTGGTGATTGAGTAAATTGTGCCAGGCGGCGTTGGGCTTCGGTTTCGCCGGGAGGGAAGTTGTCAACGGATGGGAACGGATGCGCGGATGGGTCAACGGATGGGGGCAGGTTTATTGGCGGGAAATGCTCCGGCGCAGGGAGCGGAGTCAGGGCGGAAGGCAGCAGGGATTTCCAGGTTTTGGAAAAAGGCGTGAAAACGGTATAAGGCTTGCCGTCCGGCTTGAGAACGGATGCCGGGTGGTGAACGGTCTGGCCCTGGACGAGGGTCAGTGGCAGGGAGTCGGCGATTTGCTCATCCCGCAGGCGGGCGTAGGGGGTGTAGTCTTCCTCGGTGTAGATGGCCTGCACGCCAGTCTCGACAATCAGGTTGAGCAATTCGATTTCGGGCTTGCCTTTGCGAATGGTCAGGGCCGAGCCGCGTTTTTGCAGTTCGCTGTCCAGTTCACGCAGACCAGCAAACATGAAGGACTGCCGTCGGGCGGGAGTACGTTCCAAAAGGTGCGGGTCAAGGATGAAAACGGGGATAACCGGCCCGTGCTTGAATGCTTCATGCAGGGCCGGGTTGTCAGAGAGACGAATGTCGCG
>JAWOIR010000289.1:0-15738 GCA_046484545.1 Anaerolineales bacterium | reverse complement strand
ACAAGGGATATCGGCCAGGCTGGCGTAGGCCTGCTCTTGCAGCACCTCGCGCACGCCGCGCCGCGCCGGGACGATGCGAAAGCCGAAGCCCTGCATCGCGCGCGCCACGCGGTAACTGGGGCGGTCGGGTTGCGGTGAGAGGCCGGCTACCGCGATGGTCTTTGCCTGCTGCAGCAGCGCGCGCAGAACGGCATCGTCGGAATTGGCAAAGCTCATGCCGGGATCTCCATGACGTAATCATCCATGACGAAGCCGTCGCCGATGTCGAACACGCGAGCCTCGACGATTTCGAATCCGTATTTGCGATAGGCGCTGATCGCTCGGGTGTTGTGGCGATTGACCTGCAGCCAGAGCCGCTGCGCCTGGTGCTGCTGGGCGAAGCCGCGGATGGCATCGAACAGCGCGTGTCCGATGCCGCGGCGCTGATGGCGAGGGTCGACGTAAAGCTTGTCGAGCTTGCAGGCGCCGTGTTCCAGATAGGCGTGGGCGAAGCCGGTCATAAGACCCGGCTGTCCGCCGCGATATGCTCTTCCGCCAGATTGACGACAACTACGCCACCATCATGCGCCAGTCTTTCTTCGCTCTGTTCGAGAAAACTGCCCACGAAATGGTGCAGAAAAACGCCTCGGTCGATGAACTGGCCGCCGCTTATCTCGAAAATCTCAAGACCCAGTTCGGCGATTCGGTTGAAGTCAGCGACGAGTTCAAATGGGAATGGGTCAGCATCCCGCACATCTACCACACCCCCTTCTACGTCTACGCCTATGCCTTCGGGCAACTGCTGGTGCTGGCGCTCTACAAACGATTCAAAGCCGAAGGCGACTCCTTCAAGCCCGGATACATGAAACTGCTGGCCGCCGGCGGCTCCGAAGCCCCGGAGAAAATCCTGGCCGAAGCCGGCATCGACATCCGCGACGCGGCTTTCTGGCAGGGTGGCTTTGATGTGCTGGCCGATATGGTGGCTGAACTCGAAAAACTGTAAAATTTTGTTAGAATTACGCGAGTACAATATGGTCGGACAAACGTCCGGCCATATTTTGTGAAATCACCAAGCGTATGAAAATCACCTTCCCCGCTCACCTTTTTCCCCGGTTGCTGTACTGGCTTTTTCACAAATTGCGCAGATACGTCATCCTGGCCGGTGTATATGCCCTGCTCGAATATTCCCTGCGCCTGCCGCTCTTTCTTTTTGTTGAAGATAGGCCGCATATCAACGCTGATGTATTTTTGAGTGCCCAGGGCTTGCTTCCATTGCTTGGTCTGGGAATCTTGTTTGCCGGGACAATCCTGGCCGCTCCGATTGACAATCCGCTCTCGGATGCCTGGCGAAGCAAATTTTTCGGTGTCCGCGACCGTTTCCTGGCAAGACTCTCTGCGCTGGATTCTCGTTGGACGGCGCTGCTGCCAGCCTTGCTGCCGCCTGTCATCGTGCTGACGGTTATCTATGCCGTTTGGGGAGCCAGGTTATCCGATTACCTGCCCATTTTTTGGAATGACGCTACTGGCTATTGGCTGTGGATGCGGCAATTCAGCCATTATGGCTTTGGCGGCGGTTACAACTACGCCAATGAACTGATGCCCGCCGCGACCTTCAACCGCTTTGGCGAAGGCTCGCCGATATACATTTACTTTTATGGCCTGTTTGGCCGCCTGTTGGGCTGGTCGCCGCAACTGCCGATTCTGGTCAATTTTGGGCTGGTTTCCGGCGCGATTTATGCTTTTACCCGCTTTCTGCGCCTTGATACCCGCCAAAACCTGGTATTGACCCTGGTGATTTCGGTCTCGTGGCCAGTGATGATTTTCTCGGCTACTACGGCGCACGAATCGCTCAACCAGGCGATTGCGATTGGGCTGGCCGCGATTTTCTTCTTCCTGTTGCAGGAGAAACTCCCTGGGCCGGGCAAAACCATCCTTCTGGTTGTTTTTGTCTTTTTTGCCGGGCTGCTGCGGCTTTCGTGGGTTATTTTGTTCTTCCCGTTGTTTTACTATTATTTTGGCGGCACTTTCCTGCGCCGAGTCTTCCTCGCCGGCCTGACGGGGGTGGGATTGACGGTGGGTATCCTGCTCGTGACGCGCTACCTTGTCCCGCCGGTGAACAATTCGATTTTTGCCACGCTCTCCGGTTCGCCGGTACAGGTTGTGCGCGCAATTGCATACCGCTTTCTTGAGCAGTTTAGCGAACTGTTCAAATATGGCGAAATGACACCCAGCCTGGCGACAATTTTCATCTTGCTGGTTTTACTGGTCTACAGCCTGGGCGAGATGTTCCGCGAGCGCGGCAAAAATTGGCTTGATATTTTGCACACCCGGTCTTTCTTCGATTTTTACAACATCGCCGTCCTGCTGCTGGCCGGGATGAGCCTGTATATCGCCTCGGGCTTTTACCGCACCTTTTTCCCGCCGCTGATGGTCAGCCTGTTCTTGCAGGTGGCGCGCCAGGAATATCGTTTTGTGCGTGTTTTTATCGTTTTGAGTCTCTTGTTTGCGCCGGTGATTCTCAAAGGTCAATCAGACCTGGGCGGCGCAAAAATGAATTACACTTACCAGTTCCCCGGCTTGGAAGAGTCCCGCCCGGCGTTGGATGAACTGGTGCGCTACGATGAATCTGCTGAAAATCCGTGGTGTAACACTATTCTCATCCCGCTCAGTTTCTACGACGCGCGCCTGACCGCCCTGCATCCGGGTATTGGCATTTCTTACATCCTGTTTCACCCATTGCAAAACCTGCCGGTACAATCCCAATACTTGTTGCTGGATGACGATGATTACGAACGTTTCAATCGGCGATACAATCTGCAGGCCGACCTTTTGGCTGACCTGCCCATCGGACGCCTGTATAGGAATTTAGACTCAAACTGTACCCCATAAGGTGAACTTTATGAAAATTTTGATTACCGGCGTCGCCGGATTTATCGGCTCGAACCTGACGGCTGTCTTGCTCCAACGTGGACACACGGTCATTGGCTTCGATAATCTCTCGCAGGGCTTCATGCTGAACATGGAAGCATTTCAAAACCACAAGAAGTTTCGTTTTGTCGAAGGCGACATCCGCGACGAAAAACTACTCCTGCGCGTAACGCGCGGCTGTGACGTGGTCGTGCATTTGGCGGCATTCAAGATTCCGCGCTACAGCGATGCGATGGATACCCTGCTCATCAACTCGCACGGGACCTTGTCCGTGTTGCAGGCGGCGGCCAAATACGGGGCCAAGGTCGTCGCGGCCTCGACCTCGGACGTGTACGGAAAAAATCCCAAGGTGCCGTTCTCTGAAGAATCCGATTTGGTGATTGGCCGCCCGGAAGTCAAACGCTGGTCGTATGCCATCTCGAAGATGTTCGAAGAGCAGTTGATGTTTGCCTATCACGAGCGTCACGGCATGAACATCGTCGCCCTGCGCTTTTTTGGCGGATACGGCCCCAACCAGCACCTGACCTGGTGGGGAGGCCCGCAGTCGGTCTTCATCAATGCGGCGATTGACAACCAAGAAATCCCCCTGCACGGCGACGGAATGCAGACGCGCTCGTTCACTTACATCAGCGACCATGTCGACGGAATTGTGGCAACCATCGAAAAGAGCGAAGCCAACAACCATGTTTTCAACATCGGCAACACCCGCGAAATTACCATCAAAGACCTGGCAAGCATTATCTGGAATCTGGTGCGTAGCGATAAACCGAAAATCCAACTGACACCCTATGAAACATTTGGCAAATACGAAGATGTCATGCGGCGCGTGCCGGATATCAGCAAAGCGCGTGCACTGCTCGGTTTCGAGCCAAAGGTCGATTTGGAAGACGGTTTGAAGACGACCATCCGTTGGCAGATTGCCCGCCGCCTGGCGCTGGGGACACCCACCCCGAATTTGAAACTGAACTTCGCGGAAGCAGCGGAATGAGCGCACGCCCGAAATTTTTTATCCTGGTGCCGGTGCTCAACGAAGCCGGGAATATGCCCCGTTTAAGTTCCTCGCTCTCAGACTTAAACCGGGAATTTTCGGACAGATTCGACCTGCGGGTAATTCTGGTGGACGATGGCAGCGTAGATAACACTTCCGAGTTGGCGAGACAGGCTGCGGCTGAGTCCGGATTCGCGTTGGAAGTCCTGCGGCACGAGACCAACCTGGGCCCGGGAAAAGCCTTCAGCACCGGATTCAGCCACCTTTCATCCGTCCTAAAAGAAAATGACCTGGTGATGACCATCGAAGGCGACAATACCTCGCGCCTGGAACTGGTGCGGCAGATGCTGCATCGCATGGAGGAAGGTTTTGATGCGATTTTTGCCAGCCCATATATGTACGGCGGGCAAATTGTGAATACGTCGGCCTTTCGGGTTTTCCTGAGTGCGGTGGCGAACCTGTTTGTGAAGGAGTTGCTTGGCCTGCATGGACTGTTGACGGTCAGTTCGTTTTTCCGGCTTTATAAGGCCGCGACGCTGAAAAAATTGCAGCGCCACTACGGGCCCGGAATTGTGGAGCGGGCCGGGTTCGAGTGTATGGTCGAGATGGCAATGAAGATGGTGTTTTGCGGCGTTTCGATTTCGGAAGTGCCGATGGTGTTGGATACGCAGGCGCGGGTGGGCAAGAGCCGCATGAAAATCATGCGTACCATTCGCGGCTACCTGACGCTTTGGTTTCACAAGCGCGGCTGGCAGCGACAAGCGGAGATGGAAGGATGACGGAGATTAAAAATTTTGCGATGATTGGTGCCGGCGGCTACATTGCGCCGCGTCACATGCAGGCCATTCGGGATACCGGCCACCGGCTGGTGGCTGCGGCGGACCCGAAGGACTCGGTCGGGATTCTCGACCGCTATTCGTTCGATGTGCGCTTTTTTACCGAAGTCGAGCGTTTCGACCGCCACCTGGAGAAGTTGCGCCGCCTGGGCGAAGGGGAGCGGGTGCATTACGTTTCGATTTGCTCGCCCAACTACCTGCACGATGCCCACTGCCGCCTGGCGCTGCGCGTTGGCGCGGATGCGATTTGCGAGAAGCCGTTGGTCATCAACCCCTGGAACCTGGACGCGCTCGAAGAAATCGAAGCCGAGACCGGGGGCAAGATTCACACGGTTTTACAGTTGCGGGTGCATCCTGAGCTTCTCAAACTCAAGGCGCGCATCGAGCGGGAGCCGGCCGATAAAATCCATGATGTGCTGCTGACTTACATCACCAGCCGCGGCAACTGGTATCACGTCTCATGGAAGGGGCAGTCCGACAAATCGGGTGGGATTGCGACCAATATCGGGGTGCATTTTTTTGATTTGCTCATCTGGCTGTTTGGACCGGTGCAGGCAATAAAGGTCTTCCAGACCGAACAAAAACGCATGAGCGGCTGGATTGAATTGCAAAAAGCGCGGGTGCGCTGGTTCCTTTCGGTAGACCGGGACGATTTGCCCGCTGCCACTCGTCAGGCCAATAAGACCACCTTCCGCAGCATCACCATTGACGGCGAAGAAGTCGAATTTTCAGAAGGCTTCACCGACCTGCATACCCGTATCTACGAGCAGACCCTGGCCGGGCAGGGCTTCAGCATCGCTGATTCGCGGCCTTCCATCCAACTGACTTACGACATCCGTCACGCCGAAATTTCGCCCATCGGCGAATTGGCGCATCCCTTGCTGAAAAACGGCCAGCCATGAGCGTAGACTATTTTGTGCATGAGTCCACTTATATCGACCAGCCCTGCGAAATTGGCACAGGCACGCGCATCTGGCATTTTTGCCATATTATGTCGGGCGCGAAAATCGGGCGCAATTGCTCGCTGGGCCAAAATGTGATGGTGGCAAGCGGCGTCGAAGTGGGCGATAATGTCAAAATCCAGAACAATGTTTCGCTGTATACTGGCATTTTCGTCGAAGATGATGTTTTCCTGGGGCCTTCGTGCGTGCTGACCAATGTCGTTAATCCGCGCTCGCAGATTAATCGCAAGAGCGAATACCAGCGTACGCTGATTCGGCGCGGCGCGACCATCGGCGCGAATGCCACCATCATCTGCGGCGCGACGATTGGACGCTATGCCTTCATCGGGGCCGGGGCTGTCGTGCGCGGTGATGTGCCCGATTACGCCCTGATGCTGGGCGTGCCTGCCACCCAAAAAGGCTGGATGGGGCGGCATGGTTATCGTCTCTCTGGGCCGGACAGGGAAGGCTTGCTAACCTGTCCGCATAGCGGCTGGAAATATCGCCTCGATGCAAACGGGCAATTATGCTGCTTGGATTGGGCGGAGGAGAAACCGCTGGAGTTACCATGACCCAACCCATTCCCATGCTCGACCTGAAAGCCCAATACGCCACCCTGCGCGAGGATATCCACGCCGCCATTGAGCGCGTTATGCAAAGCCAGCACTTTATCCTCGGCCCTGAAGTGGAGACTTTCGAGCGTGAGGTCGCCGCTTACTCACAATGCCAGTTTGGAATTGGAGTCTCCTCCGGTACCGATGCGCTGCTGGTGGCGCTGATGGCAATTGGCGTCCAGCCCGGTGATGAAGTGATTACCTCGCCGTATTCGTTCTTCGCAACGGCTGGCTCAATTGTGCGCCTGGGCGCGCGCCCGGTCTTTGTCGATATCGACCTCGACACGCTCAATATCGACGCAAGCAAAATCGAAGCCAAAATCACGCCGCGCACCCGCGCCATTTTGCCCGTGCATTTATCCGGCCAGGTTACGCAGATGGACACAATCCTGCAACTCGCGCAAGCCCATAGCCTGTATGTTATCGAAGACGCCTGCCAGGCTATCGGCGCAGATTATCACGGCAAGCGCGCCGGTTCGATTGGGCATTTGGGCTGTTTTTCGTTTTTCCCGTCCAAAAACCTGGGTGGCGCGGGTGATAGTGGCATGGTCGTCAGTAATGACTCCCAACTGGCGGACCGAGTCAATCTTCTCCGCAATCACGGACACCGTCCCAAGTACTACAACAAAGCGATTGGCGGCAACTTCCGCATGGATGCCATCCAGGCCGCCATTCTGCGCGCCAAACTGCCCCATCTCGAAGCCTGGACCTCTGCCCGCCGCGAAAATGCCGCACTGTATCGTCAGTTTTTCACCCAATCCGGGCTGGCCGCCGATGGTGGCCCGGTTGTCCTGCCGCATGAAACCGGCTGGGGACAGCACATCTATCACTTGTATCAAATCCGCGCTCTAAAACGCGACGAACTGATGGCTTTCCTGAAAACGCGTGGGATTGCCAGCGAAGTGTATTACCCCGTGCCGCTCCATCGACAGGAATGTTTCGACGGCCTCGGCTTTAACACCGACTGCCCAAACGCCGAACGCGCCAGCCGCGAAACCCTGGCCCTGCCCATTTATCCCGAACTAACAGCAAGCCAGATTGAGCGCATCGTCACCGCGATTGGAGAATTTTTCAAGTTATGAAAGTCTTAACCGTCGTCGGCGCGCGTCCGCAGTTTATCAAAGCCGCCCCGCTCAGCCGCGCCCTGCGCCAGGCCGGGATTGCTGAATACCTGTTGCACACCGGTCAGCACTATGATTACGGTATGTCACAGGTCTTTTTTGATGAACTTGGCCTGCCGCAGACTGACATTAATCTGGACGTGCGCTCCGGCGGGCATGGCCAGCAAACCGGGCAAATGCTCATCGAAATCGAAAAAGTGCTCGAAGCCCAGCAGCCGGATTGGGTGGTCGTCTTTGGCGATACCAACTCGACCCTGGCCGGGGCGCTGGCGGCAGTCAAATTACACATCCCGGTTGCCCACATCGAAGCCGGTCTGCGCTCCTTCAACCGCCAGATGCCCGAAGAGCACAACCGCATCCTGACTGACCACTGCGCCGACCTGCTCTTTTGCCCTACCCAAACCGGCGTCGAAAACTTGCGCCGCGAAGGGCTGACCGAGGGCGTCCATCTGGTCGGCGACCCGATGTACGATGCTGTGCGGCTGTTCAGCCAAATTGCCGCCCAAAAATCGACCATCCTTGAAAGTCTGGGCCTGCAAAAAGGCGGCTACCTGCTCGCCACCATCCACCGCGCCTATAACACCGACGACCCGCAGGCACTCTCGTCCCTGCTTGGCGTACTGCAATCGCTCGATGAAACCGTCATCCTGCCGATTCATCCGCGCACCCGCAAGAAAATCACTGATTTTGGGCTTTTGGATGAAGCCAAAGCCTCCCACCTGCGCCTGGTTGAGCCGCTCAGTTATCTCGATATGCTGGTTATCGAGCAAAACGCGCGCCTAATTCTGACCGACTCCGGCGGTGTGCAAAAGGAAGCCTACTTCTTCGCCGTCCCCTGTTTGACATTGCGCCCCGAAACCGAATGGGTCGAAACCCTGGTCGATGGTTGGAACACCGTCGTCGGGCTGGATGCCGAAAAAATCCGCCATCACGTTCGCCGCACACCCCCACCATCCACTCCGCCCAAGCCGGTTTTTGGCGATGGACATTCAGCGCAAGCGATTGTTGAAATCATCTCAGATTAAAACAAAAGGCGACCAAGTGACTGGTCGCCTTTTCAATTCAAAGCGCCTACGCCTCGTATTCGCCGGGGTCTTCATCCACCTCCATCACCGGCTCATCGGCGGGCTTGCGGTCGAGCATCTGCATTTGCAGCGCCACCACTTTGGTAAAATACTTTGTATCGCCCTTATCTTCGTACTTATCGGTCTTCAGGCGGCCTTCGATGAACACCAGCGAGCCTTTGTGCAGGTACTTCTCGCAAATCTCACCCAGGCCGCCCCACGCCTCGATATTGACCCACTCGGTGTATTCCTTGGTCTCTCCGGCGGTCTTCCAACGTTGGGTTACGGCCAGGCTGAACGTGGTCACCTTCTTGCCGGTTGGTGTGTAGCGACTTTCCGGGTCTTTGCCCAGGTAGCCCATCAATTGAACACGATTTAATGCAGGCATAGGTTCCTCCCGAATGAAAAATGGATTTGTTAACTGTTAATAGTGTAGGATGAAATTACGAAATGTCAATAGCCTTTTTGGTTTTGGAATCCTTAACGGAGAAACAATGTTCAAGCTCAAACGCAATCGCAAGAAACGCCCCCTGGCCATCACCCTGATTGCCTGGGCAATCTTTATCCTGTTTCTCGTGCGCCTCTACCAAGCCATTGAACCGCTGCTCGAAGCCGGGATATTCGAGAGCGGATTGAGCGGCCCGCTCCTCGACCAAAACCTGCGCCTGACCGTCCTTGGCGGTACGCTTGCCATGAGCGCGCCCTACGCCTTCCTGTCCCTGAGCGGACTTGTCGTCCTGGTCGGTTTCCTGCGCATGAAGCCCTGGAGTTGGATTGTCCTCATGGTCTGGACGGCCATCTCCCTGAGCGTCTCGCTACTCGGCTATTTCTACGGCCAGCCCAATTACATCGTCATGGCATCCGACACCATCATCGCACTCTCGCTCAACCAGACCAACGTACAGCACATTTTCAAAATCAGGACCAATCCCAATGAACAAGCCGACTGAACGTGCCTGTATGCCTGCCAACGCCCCCGACCTCGACCTGCTGCGTCGCTTTGAGCCTGTTCTGCACTTTACACGCGGCGAAAAATTCTATCCCACCGATGTCGAAACCTATGTGCGAGAATCCAGCCTGTGGCAACACATTCCTAATAGCCGCGATGAGCAACTCGTCCCCGAAGGCGAACTCGACCTCGAAAAACTGGTCGAATCGCGTCCTGCAGATTTTGGCGCGGTGCAATATCTGCGCTTCATCGAACCGCTCAGCCTTTCTGAAGCGGCCCAGGCCCTGGCCGAACAGGC
Organism: Anaerolineales bacterium; assembly: GCA_046484545.1. Lineage (GTDB taxonomy): Bacteria > Chloroflexota > Anaerolineae > Anaerolineales > Villigracilaceae > UBA8950. The sequence continues at coordinate 6,020 of JAWOIR010000289.1, read as the reverse complement.
CCACATGAACGCTGGTAGCGACAACATCTTCCACGCCGGGTTGGGACGCCTGGCGCGCGGCGGACTCTTCCCGCGCATCCTTGACGCCCTGTTCTCGGCATCCTTCCTCTTGCGCGGCAGCGTCCCCGCCGCCTTGGCAGCGGCGGCTGAACTGGCCTATCGCAACATATACCAGGCAGAAAATCCCTTTCCCTATTATGGGCGCGTTGTGCGGCACAATGACTGGACAATCCTGCAATACTGGTATTTCTACTGCTACAACGACTGGCGCTCGGCCTACAACGGCGTCAACGACCACGAAGCCGACTGGGAACACATCACCATCTACCTCTACGAGCAAGACGACCAACTCATCCCGGAATGGGTGTCTTTCGCCTCCCACGATTACCAGGGCGACGACTTGCGCCGTCGCTGGGACGATACCAGCGAAATAGATTTAATTGACGGGCATCCGGTCGCCTATGTCGCCGCCGGGTCGCACGCCTCCTACTTTCGCAAAGGTGAATACATGGCCCAGGTCAAACTCGACCTGCCAGACCGGATTCACACCACCTTCGGTATCTTCAGCAAACTCTGGGTTAACGCATTAGGCCAACCGCCCTTCAACCCGTTCCGAATCCCCTTCGTCGAATTTGCGCGCGGCGACGGATTTGCCATCGGCGCCGGTCAATCCGTTGCCTGGTCGCCTGACCTGATTGACGAAAACACCCCCTGGGTCAGTCAGTATCGCGGCCTGTGGGGACTGTTCGCCCGCGACCCCATCTCCGGTGAAAACGCCCCTGCCGGACCAATGTACAACCGCGACGGCTCCCCGCGCGGCTCATGGTACGACCCACTCGGCTTTTGTGGGCTGGAAAAAGTCCCGACGCCGCCAAAAGCCATCTCCATGCTGGAAGAAAACCGTCAGAAAATCATCAACCGCCAGCGCGAACTGGAACAAGAAATCCCGCAAAAAGCCAGGGAACTGCAAATCCAGGGCGCCAAAATAGACAGCACCCAGGGAAATCCGCATCTTGCCAACCAATATGCTTCGCTCGAAGTAGTCAAAGACACGCTTCAAGAAGAAGTCCGTGCCATGCGGCGCGAATTTTCGGAAAACACTGCCCTGCTTCAGAGCATCAATGAACGGCTTGACCGTCTCAAACAAGGCATCAAAGACCACCCCCACGCCCACATCCGCCGCCTGACCGCGCCGGTGATGATTAAACAAGTACGTTTCGAGCGCGTCGCCCAAACCTGGGCTGCCATCAGCCTCAGCCTGCTCCTGCTCGCGGTAGTCGGCCTCATGCTCTTCAGGCCCAGCGATATTGGCGTAGGGCTTGTCATCATCACCCTGTCTGTCCTGGTCATTGATGGCATCCTGCGTGCCGCCTTCGTCGAAACCTTAAGACTCATCACCATCCTGCTGGCACTCTCCAGCACCCTGATATTGCTCTTCCACTTCTGGTATTGGGTGCTTATCGGCCTGATGCTGGCCATCTCTATCTCGCTCATGGCCCAACGCCTGCGCGAACTATACTAAAATGTCACGCGCCACACTACGAACCCTATCGACATGGATAGCGATTGTCATTCTGACAGGCTGCGGTATTTTCCCCGCCCCCGTGCCTGAATCCACGCCCTCACCAGTTCCTGCAACGGACGTCGCCCCAACCGCCCCCGTTTCGACGCCTCCCAGCGTTTCCACACCCACTTCATCCCCTACACTGACGACGACCAGCCTCCCGATAGCGACTCCCACCGATGAGCCTGCTCCGCTCCGCGTCATCATCCTCAGCATAGACGGCCTGCGCCCTGACGCGATTGCCCAGGCCCCCATGCCCAACCTGCTCGAATTGATGCAAGCGGGGGCTTACTCGCTCACCGCCCAAACGACTTTCCCCAGCGCCACCCTGCCTTCCCACGCCTCTATGCTCACCGGGCAATGTCCCGCGAAACACGGCGTATTCTGGAACGACTATCTTCCCCTGTTGGGCTATGCCGGGGGACAATCCATTTTTACCCTGGCAAAAGAAGCTGGATTACGCACCATCATGGTAGTTGGCAAGGAAAAAATGCGTCAAATCACTCCCCCCGAAACAACCGACGTGTACCGCTACATCAATGACCGCGACCTGGTTATCGCCGCCGAAATTATCCCCGACCTGCAACAAGGCTTCGACCTGGCTTTCATCCACTTCCCCACCGCCGATTGGATGGGGCACACCTACGGCTGGCTCTCCCCCGAACAATTCAGTGTCCTGCGCCGCGCCGACGAAGCCCTCGGCAACATCCTGGTTGCTCTTGAAGAATCCAACCTGCGCGATGACACCCTGCTTATCATCACCTCCGACCATGGCGGACGCGAATACGCACACGGCTCGCGTCATCCCGAAGATATGACCATTCCTTGGATTATTCACGGGCCGGGAGTACTCCCCGGCGAAATCCAAATCCCCGTTAATGTCACCGATACCGCTGCCACTGTCGCCTGGGCGCTCAATCTGCCCATCCCATCTGAATGGGATGGTTTCCCACTGTTTGAAGTTTTTGGCAAGCCGCCTGCCGAACGTCCCGACCCGCGCTGTCCGTAACAGGCTATCCGCGATTCATTTCCCAGATGATTCGCAAGCCTTCCAGCGTCAGCCAGGGGGCGATGTGGTCAATCACCTCGGTCTCCTGGGCAATCACCTGCGCCAGCCCGCCGGTGGCGACAACCTTCATCTTCGGCCCTAATTCGGTCCGGAAACGTTCCACCATGCCCTCGACCATGCTGACATATCCAAACAGCAATCCCGACTGCATCGCATGGACGGTATTCCGCCCGATAACGCTCGGCGGACGCTGCAAGTCGATGCGCGGCAATTTCGCAGCGCGCTGGAACAGGGCCTCGGCGGCCAGGTTGATTCCGGCGGTAATTGCCCCGCCCAGGTAATCACCCTCGGCGGTGACGGCGTTGAAGGTGGTGGCCGTGCCAAAATCGACCACGCAAGCCGGTCCGCCATATAGGTTCATGACCGCCGCCGCATCGCAAACCCGGTCTGCGCCGACGGCTTTCGGGTCTTCATAGCGAATGCGGATGCCTGTCTTGACACCCGCATCCACCACCAGCGGGTCGGTTTTCAGGTACTCATTGCAGGCCTGGGTCACGCGCCCGGTCAGGTTGGGCACGACCGAGGCAATGGCGATACCCGTCAGGTCGGCAGGACGATGCCCAGCGTGGGTCAGCAGCCCGAGCAGTTGCAGGCCGTATTCATCGGGCATGCGGGCGTGGTCAGTCGCCAGTCGCCAGTGCCACGATAATTCTTGACCCTCGTACAGGCCGATGGTCAGGTTGGTGTTGCCGATGTCAATGGTGAGTAACATAATGCCATCCCATGTAGCGAGCCGACGGCTCGCCCCTACAAAATTATTTCGAGGTCTCGATAATCTCCGCCACCAAATCGTAACGATGGAATTGCGGCATGATGTACACACCTTGCGCCCATTCTTTAATTTGATGGATTAATTCGATGGCAATTTTAACACCTTCTGCGGATGCCGCCTCGGCGACATTTATCCGCTTCATCGTATCTTCTGGAATGACAATTCCCGGAACCTCGTTTTGCAGGAAGTTGGCATGGCGCGCGCTGGCTAGGGGCAGGATGCCAACCAGCACCGGCTTGTCGAGCGGCGCGCCGGTCTCTTCGGCAAAACGCTGTAAAAATGCCCTGGCTTTTTCGGCATCATAGATGGGCTGGGTCAGGAAGAAATCCGTCCCGGCTTTGAGTTTGCGCTTCAAGTTTTTGATTTCCGTCTCAGGCTGAGGGGAGCACAAATTGAGCGCAGAACCGGCAAAGAAGGAGGTCGGCTGCCCAATCGATGTCCCGGAATGGTCAACCCCGGCATTGAATCCCTGTTTGATAAGTTTGATGAGTCCCGATGGAACCAGGTCGTAATTATCGGCGGCTTCGGGATAATCGCCAATCGAGGTCGGGTCGCCCATGACCACAAAGATATTGCGAATACCGAGGGCATGCGCGGCCAGCAGGTCACCCTGCACGCGCAAAAGATTCCGTCCGCGAGTGGGGAAGTGCAGGGTTGTTTCTATCTCCACCTTGCGCTGGACGGTGTTGCAAACCGCCCAGGCCGACATGCGCATGCGCGCCATCGGGCTGTCGGCCACATCGATGACATCTGCCCCAGCCTCCTTGAGCAGGAACGCAGCCGCAACCAGTTTTTGGGTCGCCAGCCCGCGCGGCGGGTCCATCTCGACAGCGAAGATAAACTTCCCGGTGGCGAGTTTCTGTGCCAGTTCGGATGGGGCTTCGACGGGGAGGCTGTGGGCCTGTCGCACAGCAACCATGCCCACAGCCTCGACGGTTACCGGCGAGGCAGAATCGAGCGTTTTCCGCATGGCGGCGATATGTTCGGGTGTCGTCCCGCAGCAGCCGCCGATGACGTTTGCCCCGGCTTTCCAAAATTCAATGGCGTAATCGCGGAAATATTCAGGCGCGGCGGCGTACATCACCCGCCCGCCGACGTGTTCCGGCCATCCAGCATTGGGTTTGACCCAAAAGTAAGGGCGAGCCGATGTGTCCGCCCCGGTAACGGCCTGGCGCATTTCGCGCAGGATGCGAATGAGTTGGGCCGGCCCGCCCGAGCAGTTGACGCCGATAACATCCGCCCCGGCATCGCGCAGGGTAATCGCCACCTTGGCCGGGTCATCGCCGAGCAGGGTACGGTCGTCGCGGGTGAAGGTCATCGTAGCCACAACCGGCGTTTCGGGCAGGGTTTCTTTGGCAGCGGTAATCGCCTCGACAGTTTCATACACGTCAGTCATGGTTTCGATGACGATTAAATCAACCCCGGCGAGGGCTTGAATTTGCTCGGCGAATGCGGCGCGGGCTTCGGGCAATTGGACGCGTCCGTAGGGGGCCAGGCGCACCCCGAGCGGCCCAATATCCCCGGCGACGAGCACATCTTTGAAGGATGCGTCCACCACGCGGCGGGCCAGGCTGACGGCGGCGCGGTTGATTTCAGCAGTTTTCTCGTCCAGGCCGTGTTTGTGCAGTTTGTAGCGGTTCGCCCCGAAGGTGTTGGTCAGGATGATTTGCGCGCCCGCCTCGATGTATTGACGGTGCACATCCGCGACTTTGGCGGGGTCGGTCAGGTTGAGTTCGTCGAAGCAATGGTTATGTTCCACGCCGTGGGTATGCAGGAGGGTACCCATCGCGCCATCGGCGAGCAGGGGGGTGGGGGATTGGAGGAGAGAGATAAATTTGTTCATAATTGCTCCGTGGCGCAAATTGGCAATTTGCGTTACATAATTGTTCCATGTCGCAAATTGACGATTTGCGCTACATATCGTACTTGGAGAAAGACCACTTCCAGTTTTTCCAGTCTTCTGTCAGACCTGCTTTTACAGGGTTATGAAGCACATACCTGATGATTCGTCCAAGTTCTGCATCATCACGAACAAAGTGGTCGTAGTTTTCGTGTTGCCAGAACATGCCTTCCTGACCAAGAAGCAGGTTTGCCTGCCGGGCGGTATGGCGCTTCAACGAGTGCATGATTGTCGAAAGGCTGTGAAACTTGCCATCCGCGCTTTCAAGCGGTTTGAAAACCAGATGTCCATGATTGGGCATGATGCAAAAGGCTTCAAGTTCATACACTTTGCCATCACGGTAGCGAATGCTTTCGGAGAGCATATCGGCAATTTGTGGGTTTAAAAGATGCCTTGGGCCAGTAGATGCTTTATCGAGAAACTCATCCCACTTGCCAAACCAGCGACGGGATGCAAGGTTGGCTTGTTCGGCGCACTTGTTAGCGTCAACGATTTGGGTCAATAATCGGCTGGTTTGCTCTTGTTCATCGCGAAGTTTTTCCAACATTTCTACGGGCAATGAGCCTGCCAGCCTGAAAGTGACAAAGAAGGTCGCGCCTTCAGGCTGGATGTGGGGCAGGCGTCTGCGGTAGAAGGATTTGTACGAAAATTGGTTCATAGCGCGTGGCGCGTGGCGCAAATTGGCAATTTGCGCTACCTCATTAACTGTTCGACT
>JAWOIR010000268.1:0-4500 GCA_046484545.1 Anaerolineales bacterium | reverse complement strand
GACTCCCCTCAAAGGGCGGGGAGATTTCCGAGAAATGGCCTATTGGGCGGCACATGTGCCGCCCAATAGGCCATTTCTCGGAAATCTCCCCGCCCTTTGAGGGGAGTCCATAGGATGCTGTCCACAGGATGATATCGCGAGGGTCGGGGGTGGGGTGATTCCTCGCCTTTTGATGAATGCCTTTGTCTTTCAGATTTGGAATTGCTGTGTCAGAAAAGAATCGCGCGGGGTTTGGTGCAAGGTAGGTTAGAATTGTAAAAACACGAAAGTACGGTTGAATACTGCTCTTTGAATATAGTTCCCCTCCCTCTCGTCTCGATAACAGGACCTGAACCCTGACACCTGATACCCCATGACCCTCCCTCATCCATCAGCAGACCGCGTTCTTAATATTTACCTGGCCCTCAATCAGTACCCCGTTTTGGCTTCGCGTATTCGCGCCAAGATGCGGGCTGAATTGTTTTCGCGCGGCATCATCCTGCCTGAAGCCTTCGAGTCAGAGGTGCGCGAGAAGGCGATTAAATCTCAACTACGCGAGGGGCTGCACAATCCCTATGCCGAAGAGTCTTATGAGATTTGGGAATTGCGCATGGAGCGCATACGTGACACGCTGACCGATTACTATTTCGCTTACAACCTGCCGTACCGTGATTTTGAAGGTATTGTCCGCGATACGGTTGGCGAACGCGGCGAGACGCCGGATTTGATTACTTTTAATCCCGAACTCGCCCCACAGGATATGCTTTTCGAGCAGGCCGAAATCATCGAACGCCTGCCGCCTGAAAAACGCAAATCGCTCGAAGCGCGCTTGCAGGAAATTAAGGTCGTGCTGATTCGCACCATGATTAGCGACCAACTGGCTTACATCAAAATCGCGCGCAAATGGTTCACAATCGCCGACCTGAAAGACATTCGCCGCCGTAAAATCGGTTACGGAAAAATCGGGGGCAAGTCCGCGGGCATGATGTTGGCCTATCGTATTTTGCAGGAAGCCGCCCCGCCCGAAGTGCGCACTGCGTTTCGCATTCCGCATTCTTACTTCCTGGCATCGGATGTTTTCTACTCGTTCCTCTCCAAAAACGGCTTGATTCACTGGTCGGACCAAAAGTACAAGAACGAAGAGCAAATTTACGAAGAATACCCGCAACTGGTGGATGAGTTCGTGCGCGGCAAGTTTCCGCGCGATATTGTCGAGCGTTTGGCGCGAATTATTGAAGACGCTGAAGGCCGTCCGCTGATTGTGCGCTCCTCCAGCCAGTTGGAGGATAATTTTGGCACATCATTCGCCGGAAAGTATGAGAGTTATTTTTGTCCGAACCAGGGCACGCTGGACGAAAACCTGGAAGCCCTGACCACCGCCGTCGCCCGCGTCTATGCCAGCGGACTTAACCCCAACGCCCTGCTTTATCGCAACCACAAGGGCCTGCTCGACTATGATGAGCGCATTGCCGTGTTGATTCAGTTTGTCGAGGGCGAGCAGTACGGGCGTTATTTCTTCCCGCACGGAGCCGGGGTGGCTTTCAGCCGCAACCTGTACCGCTGGTCGCCGCAAATCAAGCGCGATGACGGTTTCCTGCGCCTGGTCTGGGGCATGGGAACCCGCGCGGTGGATACGGTCGCGGACGACCATCCGCGCCTGGTCGCGCTCAGTCATCCGTTGCTGCACCCGGCAGCGGCCACCAAGATGATTCGGCGCTACTCACAGCAATTTGTGGACGTGGTTGACCTGGAAGACAACGCCTTCAAGACCCTGCCCGTTTCGGATTTGATTGACCGCCACTACCCGATTCTGCGCTATATCGCACAGGTGGACGAGGGCGATTACCTGTCGCCGATTCGTTCCAGTTCGGTCGAGCCGGACAAGGTGGTGATTACCTTCGACGAACTGCTGCGCCGCACCCCGTTTGCCGCGACCATGCGGACCGCCCTGCAACTGCTCGAAGAGTATTATCGCGGCCCGGTCGATACCGAATTCACCCTGCAAATCGATGAGCCGCTTTCCGTCCAGCCGAAAGTAACAATCACCCTGTTGCAATGCCGCCCGCAAAGTGCCATCGAGGAAGAGGATGCCCACATCCCTGAAGAGTTGGACGAAGCCAGCATCATCTTCTCGACCCGGCGTATGGTTCCGCGTGGGGCGGTCATGGGCATTCGCTATGTCCTTTTTGTCCCGGCAGAAGGCTATTTTTCGATTACATCGCCTCCCGAGCGGGTGCGCCTGGAGCGCGCCATCGGCGAGTTGAACAATATTCTAAAGGATGAGACTTTTATCTGTGTTGGGCCGGGGCGCTGGGGCACCTCGACGCCGGACCTGGGGGTGCATGTGACTTATCGGGATATATACAATACCCGCGCGCTGGTGGAGGTCTCAGGGCTGGGAGTCGGCTCTTCGCCGGAGCCTTCGTTTGGAACCCATTTCTTCCAGGATTTGATGGAAGCGCACATCTTCCCCCTGGCGGTTTTCCTGGACGATAAGGATGCTGTCTTTAACCGCGACTTTTTCTACGACACCCCCAACCGACTGGCTGACTGGCTTCCCTCTGCCGATTCCACGCTGGAAAACAGCCTGCGCCTGATTGCGGTGCAGGACTTCCACGCTGGCTGTCACCTGAACCTGATGATGGATGACGATGAGAATCGGGCGGTGGGGTATTTGGAGTCGGAGAGGCCGTAGTCATGTACCGCCGCCATCAGGCGGTAAAAAAGCCGCCTGACGGCGGCGCTATGGGCCGACCTGATAAACCGTAAACCGCTGGTTTTTGAACACCACCTGTAGCCCGACATCCGGGTTGCAGGTTTTTATTTCATCGGGATGGATTTGTCCGTTGCGTTCCTGCTTTTCGTGGATGATGAGGTAATCGCCTTCGGCGATGCGGGCGCAGTCTTCGATGAGAATGGTGTAGCGGTCGGTCATCAGTTTCATCAGGCGCGGCTTGAAGAAGATGAGGGTGCTCTCGGCTGCGGTGTTTTCGCGCACATAGGCGAACATTTCGGCGCTGACGGGGTCGAAGGGGCCGTTGATTTCTTCTCGGGTGAAGAGTCTCCAGTTGGCCTGCTGGAAGGTGATGAGTAGGGAGATGAGGGCCAGCGCGCTGAACAGCCCGGCGGGGAGGGTTTGTTCGCTATATACCGCCTGAAGGCGGTGGTACGTTTGGCGGGCCAGGTCGCTCAGGCCGTGGGCAGCGAAGACGAGGTAGAAGGGCAGGATGGGGTAGATGAAGCGCAGTCCCTGGCGTTCGGGCCAGGTGATGAAGATTCCGAGAGTCAGCAGGCAGAAGGCCAGGGCGGGCATTTCGGCGCGGGTTTTTTTGAGAATGCCCCAGATGGCGGCGAAAGCCGTCAGGGCGAAGAGAATTTGTTGGAAGGGCAGTCCGTCGAAGAGCCATCCGGGCAAGGTCAGGTAGAAGAGGAAATTTTCGATTAAACGGGCGGGGCTGAAGAACAGCTCGTAGTGGTTGAAGTACGAGGATTGTCCGCCGGGGAAGATGAGCAGGCTGAGGAGGAAGAGGACGAAAAACGTCAGATAGGGCAGACTGGTTAAGCGGAGGTCAGGCCTGGGCGTCGTGCGCCACTGGAGCAGGTCGAGCAGCAGGAGCGGGCCGAGCAGCAGTATCCCGTTTGTTCGCACGAAAAAAGCCGAAAATATTAATCCACCTAAAATGATTTTGCGGGGGGCGTTTAGTTTGGATGAGTCGAGGAAGAGCAGGGTGGCGGTGGTGAGGAGCAGGAAGACGAAGTCGGCCTGGATGAGGTCGGTGGCTTTGAGAAGGACAGGGTTGAAGGCCAGGACAGCGACGAGCGCGGCGCTGAGCGGCAGGTTAAAGCGGCGTCGGGCGTAGGCGTAGAAGAGCCCCAGGAAGGCGGCGAAGGCCAGGGTGTTGACGAGTTTGTAGGCGCTGATGGACAGGCCGGCCAGGGCGTAGAGCGGGGCGATGAGCAGCGGGAAGCCCCATGGGTAGGCGGCGGGGCCGACGGGGTAGGTGGATTGGGCGATAGCGCGTCCGTTTTCAGCGGTAAATTCGGCCATGCTGCTGTTGAGGATGGCCTGGGCTTGCAGCAGGTAGGAGGCGAAGTCGTCCCACCAGAATTGGCCGGTGCTGTAGCGCGAGATGCTCATCACGCTGGCGAGGAGCATGATGAGGGCGATGGTGAGGATGTCTTTTTTCATGGTACGAGAGGGGAGGTGAGCGCGAAAATGGCTATTCGGACGGCTTTATGCCGCCCCAATAGCCATTTTCGCGGATTTTTATCTGATATGTGTGTCATCAGAATTTCAATCAGGGCAGGGAGAGCGTGGATGTTCCGGCGGGGGGCAGCAGGATTTGGATGGTGGTGCCTTTGCCGAGTCCTTTGCTTTCGGCCCAGATGCGTCCGCCCTGGGTTTCTATCAGGCCTTTGGCGATGGTCAGGCCGATGCCGAGGCCGCCAAATTTTCGGGTGGTGTGCGGCTCGACCTGGTAGAACTCCTGGAAGATTTTGATGAGTTGGTCGGGGGCGATG
>JAWOIR010000243.1:0-11542 GCA_046484545.1 Anaerolineales bacterium | reverse complement strand
ATAAGCCCCCGCATTTGGGTGGGTGAGCGTGCCGCAAACGCGCGCACGCTCACCCACCCAAATGCGGCCTTCTTCACGGCAAATATCAGAGAGCCTTCATTGCCTGACACGAAATACCGACCATTTGTGCTATAATTTTCAAGCCAGTGCATTCCGCCTGGCCTTTTTCCCATGCCTGCCAAAAAGCCGCCTCCCAAAAAAACGCCAGCCAAAAGCAAACCTGCGCCGAAAAAAGCGCCGCGTCAACGCGCATCCAGAACTGCGTCGGCACCGTCGTCCCCGCTGATAAACCTTTCCCCTGAACGAAAACTGGACCTGCTCGGTGTTATCCTGGCAGTATCAGGCATTGTCATTGGTCTGTTGTTGCTCTCCACCAGCAATTCTCCGGTTTCGGATACAGCCCTTTCGATATTCGGATTCCTGTTCGGATGGGGCGCATACATTCTGCCGGTTGCCCTGATTCTTTTTGGCTTGTGGCTCATCCTGCGCAAAATCGAAACCTTTCCACCGGTTTCCATCGAGCGCGTTACCGGATTGATATTGCTCAGCCTTTGGCTGTTGATTATCTTACAGGGGGTTAGCGAAAACCCCGACCCCGGACAGCGTATTGGCGGCGGCTGGGTCGGAAGCCTCTTCTATCAACTTTTCTACAACAACATCGGCGCGGTTGGACTGCTGGTTGTCCTGATAGCCTGGCTCCTGATTGCCAGTTCCCTGGCCTTCGACACCTCGGTTCCTGAAATCGTCGCCCATCTCAACCCGCTCTGGTTCGCCATCGCCGCAATGGCGCGCAGAATGGCCTCTCTCATTGCCGTTCGCCTGCCAGCCGCACCCGAGCAGCCAGCAACTATCAACGAAGACTTTACCCCTTTCCAGACCACGTCCCGCCCCGAAAATACCCCGCTTCCGGGAGGATTTGCCCCCGCCCCCAACGGACGCCCGCATACCTGGGTTTTGCCGGATGTCAAAGACATCCTCCTGCCCGGTACAGCCCCCAACCAAAGCGAAGAATTTATCAAACAACGCGCCCGCCTGATTGAAGATACTCTGGCATCCTTTGGCGCCCCCGCCCAGGTGGTTGCCATCAATCGCGGCCCAACCGTCACCCAGTTTGGCGTCGAACCGCTCTTTGTCGAAACCCGCAGCGGAAAAACGCGCGTGCGCGTCAGCAAAATCGTCTCGCTCTCCGACGACCTGGCCCTGGCCCTGGCCGCCCCACGCATCCGCATCCAGGCCCCCGTGCCGGGACACTCTTATCTCGGTATCGAAGTCCCCAACGACGAAATGACCGTCGTCGCCCTGCGCGACCTGGTCGAAAGCGAAGCCTTCCGCCGAACCCGCAAACCGCTCTCCTTTGCCCTCGGACAGGATGTCTCCGGTCACCCCATCGGCGCCGACCTGACTATCCTGCCGCACCTGCTGATTGCCGGCACCACCGGCTCCGGTAAATCGGTCTGTGTCAACTCCATTCTCTCCTGCCTGCTGCTGCACAACACCCCCGACGACCTGCGCCTCGTCCTGGTTGACCCCAAACGGGTCGAACTGACCGGCTACAACGGCATCCCGCACCTGCTCTCGCCGGTCGTCGTCGAAATGGAAAAAGTCATCGGCGCCTTGCAATGGATGACCCGCGAAATGGACCGCCGCTACCATCAGTTCGCCCAGGTCGGCGCGCGCAACATTCAGGACTTCAACACCCGCCTCAAAAACGAAGGCCAGAAAAAACTCCCCTACCTTGTCATCGTCATTGATGAACTGGCCGACCTGATGCTCCTGGCCCCCGACGAAACCGAACGCACCATCACCCGTCTGGCCCAGCTGGCCCGCGCCACTGGCATCCACCTCGTCCTTGCCACCCAACGCCCCTCTGTTGATGTCGTCACCGGCCTCATCAAGGCCAACTTTCCGGCCCGTATTGCCTTCGCAGTCGCCTCCAACACTGACAGCCGCGTCATCCTCGACCAGCCCGGCGCAGAACGCCTGCTCGGACGCGGCGATATGCTCTACCAATCTCCCGACGCCCCCGCTCCTGTGCGCCTGCAAGGCGTCTTCGTCTCCGACAGTGAAATTCACCGCATGGTCGAATTCTGGCAGGCCCAATCCGAACTGGCTCACCCGACAATCCCCGGCGGCCCGGTCGATTCCGCCACCAACCTGCCGCTCAAACAAATTCCCATCTGGGAAGAAATGGCCGCCCAATCAGGTGACCCGCTCACCACCGAAGCCGTTGACCTCGTCCGCCGTGAAGGCCGCGCCTCGGTCTCCATGCTCCAGCGCAGGCTGCGCATCGGCTACACCCGCGCCGCCCGCCTCATCGACCAACTCGAAGAAAAAGGCATCATCGGCCCGCCCGAAGACGCCACCGGCGTGCGCCCCGTTCTGGACTACGGCCCCGCCGCCCCACCCAAAGAGAAATAGCGGTCATCAAGTATAATCGGGGGGATGTCTACCCTAAAAAATTTCCCGTTAATCCTGCTTTTCCTCCTACTGGCAGCCTGTTCCGCGACACCGGCGGTCGAGACGCTGACTCCCCCCGGCCTGCCCGCCGTTACCGATACCGTTCCTCCCGCCCAGCCGACAGCCACCACCGTTTCCGTCCCGCTGGCCTTTACCGTTAACGACGAAGGCCTGCCCCTCGACGAATTCAACGCCGAACTCGAGCGTTACCGCCAATCCCAAACCGCCCTCGGCCTCGAAATTGACGAGGACGAAGCCCGCCAAACCGTCCTCGACGACCTTGTCGCCCAAGTCCTGCTGGCCCAGGCCGCCCGTGAAAGCGGATTCAATCTGGACGACCAGGCCCTGCAGGAGAGAATAGACGAATTAACGGCCCAACTCGGTGGGGCGGACGCACTATCAGCCTGGCAACAGGCCAACGGATACGACGAAGCAGGTTTTCGGTCGGCCTTGAAACGCTCGGCAGAATCCGCCCACATGCGCGACCAAATCCTGTCCAGCATCCCCCCTACCATAGAGCAGGTACACATCCGTCAGATTTTGACCTATAATGAAGAAGATGCCAACAGCGCCCAGGCCAGCCTGAACGCCGGAACAGAATTCGAGACCCTGGCCGCCCGCTACGACCCAACCACCCGCGGCGACATTGGCTGGTTCCCGCGCGGTTTCCTTGACCTGCAAGCCATTGAAGAGGCCGCTTTCAGCCTGCCGGTTGGCGCTGTCAGCCCGATAATCGAAACCGAAATTGGCTTTCACATCATCCAGGTCATCGAACGCGACTCGGCCCGGCCGCTGGCCTTCGACGCCCTGCTGGCCCTGCAAGCCAAAGCCCTCGAGGATTGGGTCGAAGCCCGCCATGCTGAAAGTGAAATTGTGATTTTGATTCCGTAAAGTAACAGGAGCGATGGATGAACGCAACACCCGCCAAAAAGACGAAAAAATCTGCTCGAAAAGGCAAAAATGACAACCTGTTTAACATCCTGACCATTGTCTTTGTCTTGATGACCCTGTGCCTGTGCGGACTGTTCTTTGCCATTTTTACAAACCCCTATGCGGCCATCAACCCCTTCCCGCCCAACACCCCCATCCCGCCGACCATAACCCCAACCATCACCCCGCTTCAGCCGGATGCCACCTGGACGCTCTCCCCCACACCCATCCCCACCGAGACCAATACCCCGCGCCCAACTTTCACGATTGAGCCAACCAATACGCCGCCTTCGCTGATTACACCGACCATTACCCCTACCCCCACACGCACCGTGCGCCCAACCGGTGTGCCTTACGGGACAACCGTTCGCTTACTGGATAGCACCACCTTTCGCTCTGAAACCAACTGCGGCGACTTCTTGCTCGCAGGCCAGGTGCTCGACGCCCGCAACAACCACGTCGTCGGCCTGATTATCAGGATGGGCGGTAGTTTGCCGGGCAAATCCTTCAATCCGGCTCTGACCACCCTGAGCGGAATCGTGCCAGCCTACGGCCCGAGTGGCTTTGAATTCGACCTCGGCATCCAGCCAGTCGCCAGCCGCGAAACCCTGTGGGTTCAACTCTTCAACCAGGAAGGCGGCGCGCTCTCCGAACAAATCTTCCTGACTACATCAGGCGATTGCGACAAAAACCTGATTTTCGTCCAATTCAAACAGCGCTAACCCAACCAGGGCCTTTTGATGAGCCTAAACCTGAACATCCTCAGTCTGCATCGTATTCAAGGCCAGGAAAAACCCATCCTGCCGGGATTACTGGCCCAAAACCCGCCCAGGCGCACCGCGCGCGGGCGTGAGCATGACCGGTTGCTCATCTACCTCAACCTGGCGGGCAACATCGCTTACACCCCCGAAGAATACGCCCAGGTCACCGCCAAACTGGCCGAACGCTTCTACCAGACCAGCGGCTCGCTCACCTTTGCCATCAAAACCAGCATCGAAACCCTCAACACCGTACTGGCCGAGCGTAACATGAAAACCACCGGCCAGGGCAAATACAGCATCGGTGTGTTGGTCATCGCCGCCCTGCGCGGCAATGCCCTCTACATCGTCCAGGCCGGGCCAACCCGTGTACACTGGCTCTCACAGGGCAGCACCAAACTCTTCCACGATGTCAGCCTGGCGGGCAAAGGACTCGGCCTCAGCCAAACCACGCGCATGTACTTCGCCCAGGCCCAACTCAATCCCGGCGACCTGCTCGTCATGAGTGCCAACCAGCCCAAAGAATGGCAAGCCGCCCTCGAATCGCCTGGCCAGGTCAACCTCGAAACCCTGCACCGTCGCCTGACCAACATTACCACCGACAGCCTAAACGCCGCACTGATTTCCGTCAGCGAAGGCGTGGGAGAAAACATCATCCTGCGCCCGGCCCAGGTCAGGGAAAGCGCCGCGCCTGTTCCTCCCGCCCCGGCCATCTCCCCGCCCCCACAACCTTACCCAATCCCCGAACCGATTCCAGACGCGCTCCCCGCTGCCCCCATCCCGTACCGGGAACCTGACTTCCCGCCTGAACCGGAATCCGCTCCACCGCCCGCATCCGTTTCGACGCCCGTTCCCCTTTCAGCCTCCTCCGCGCCAGACATCCGTGTATCCGCGTCCCCATTCGTTCCCGAATCCACTTCCCCTTTGCAACCCTCCGCACCGCCCACTGCCGAATCCGCCCCCCCTCTCATTACACCCGAACATCGCCGCCAGATGGTTCACGTTGGACGCCGCTCCGCGCGCTGGATGGCCCAGGCCATTCACACCGCCCGTGACTTTTGGCGCGCCGCCGGGGAACGGGTTGGCAAATTCATCCCCCGCCTGCTGCCCCAGGACGAAAACAACCCCGAATCGCAACTCTCAAACGCATGGATGGTCTTCATCTCCATCGCCATTCCCATTCTGTTTGTCACCATCGCGACCACCGTTTACACAAGTCGTGGACATCCTGCCCTTTACGACGTCCATTTTGAATACGCCCGCGAAGCCGCCGTCCAAACCCAGAACATGACCAACCCAGCGGAACTGCGCCTGAAATGGCAGGCCACCTTGTACCACCTCGATGAAGCCGAAAAGTTCCGCACCACAGAACAATCCAGGCAACTGCGCCAGTACGCCCAGTCTTCCCTCGATTCGCTCGACCGTGTTACGCGGGTAGAATTCCGCCCGGCTTTCAGCGCGCCACTCTCGGCCAATGTGCGTGTCAGCCGCATGGCTGCCTCCGATTTTGACATCTACCTGCTCAACAGCACTGATGGCAGCGTCCTGCGCGCCACCCTGGACGGAGCCCGTTACAAACTTCAAGATTTCAATTGCAGGCCCGGCACCTATGACAACGTTACCGTAGGGCGATTGATTGACATCATTGCCCTGCCGCGCACCAGCCCCGGCGGTGTTACCCTGATGGGCATGGACTCATCCGGCAACCTGCTCTACTGCGCCCCCGGACAGACGCCCAAAGCCGCCTTTCTCGCCAAGCCCTCCTCTGAATTGCAAGGCATTGATGCCTTTGCCTACGATTCTGGCATTTTATATATCCTTGATGCCAGGGCCAACGCCATCTGGACTTATGGCGGGCAGCCCGGCACCTCTTTTTCTGAGCCGTTCTTCTTTTTCGAGCAGGATGTTCCGCGCCTGAAAGAGTCGATTGGCCTGGCCGCCAGCGGCGATAACCTTTACATCCTGCACAATGATGGCCGCCTGACCGTTTGTGTCTACAGCCGCCTGTTCACCTCGCCCACCCGTTGCACCGACCCGGCTGAATTCAAGGACACGCGCCCCGGTTATCCCAGCGGCGAGCGACTCAGGGATGGGCAGTTCCGCCAAATCTTCTTCACCCAGGCCCCCAACCCGGCTATCAACCTGCTTGAGCCAACCACCCGTTCCATTTTCCGATTCAGCCCCTATTCGCTCGAACTGCAAACCCTGCTTCGCAGTCTTCCCGGACAGGATGACCCCTTACCTGCCAGCATGCCGATTACGGCAATCGCCTTCAGCCCCAGCAAAGCGCTTTTTGTCCTGGCCGATGGGCAGGTCTATTTCACAGCCAACATCCCATAACCAGCAGGAGGCTCTCTGATATTTGCCGTGAAGGAGGCCGCATTTTGGGGGGCTTACCACGGGAATTCCTAAAGAACCCAGCAGGAAGGAGCAAGCATGAACCGTTTTATTGATTTTCTGATTTCCATTTTTGGGGGCAAACAACAGCCCCAACCCCAGCCGCAGCCCGCCCAGCCTGCCAACACGCCCCAGCCCGCCGCTATAATTACCCGCAAAGTGTTGCTGGTCATTTACGACCCGATTGTCGAACCGGCCAGTGGGAAAAAACTTTCCCAGGCCATGAACTGGCAGCGCGTCGACGCCCTATGTGCAGGATATATTTCGGACATTCTCGAAACCAGCGGCGGACTGGCGCGCTACCAAATCGTTGAGCGCGTCGAACTGGACGAATTTCCCATCAAGGCTGATGGGTTTCGTTATACCGCCCAATCCTATGCCCAGGTCATGTCAGGCGCAGCCCAGGCCCACCAGCCTGACCTGTTCCACTATGATGACTTCCTGCGCAAGTTCGATATTCTTCAACGGGTTACCAACCGCGAGATAGACGAAGTCTGGATTTTTGCCTTCCCCTATGCCGGCCTGTACGAATCCACGATGGGCGGGTTGGGCGCGTTTTGGTGCAATTCCCAGCCGATGGCGCGCACTTTTAGCAGCACACGCCGCTTTGTCGTCATGGGATTTTCCTACCAGCGTGGCATTGGTGAAATGCTGGAAGCCTTTGGACATCGCGCAGAGTCCATTATGGAAAAAGTCTATTCGCGTGAAACGCCTGAAAACAACCTATGGCGCAAATTTATTCGCTACGAAAAAAGCCATCCGGGCCAGGCCGAGTGCGGCAATATCCACTTTGCCCCCAACAGCGAGCAGGATTACGACTGGGGCAATATGCGCCTGGTAAACAGCCGCTGTGATGACTGGCGCAACTTCCCCAACTTCACCGGCGCTAGCAGGCAAGTCAATGCGGATGACTGGGGCAACGGCGACATTCGCGGTCATCACAAATGGTGGCTTGACCGCTTCCCCAAAGTCGGCGGGCGCACGAATGGGATTGCCAACAACTGGTGGCAATACGTGATGGACCCCAATCGCGTTTCGGTCTAGCGGATTGAGCAGGAATCAAAAAAACGGCGGACGGGAAAACTCCCATCCGCCGTTTCGATTCAGTTTCTTGATGAACTACTCATCGTCATCTTGTTTGTAAACCGGCAATACAACCACAAACTTGCTGCCCTGCCCAACCGCCGATTCAAGCCAGATGCGTCCATCATGACTCTCGACAATGGATTTGACAATCGCCAATCCAAGTCCGGTGCCGGGGGTGTTCTTGGGCGTGTTGCCGGCGCGATAGAATTTCTCGAAGATATGCGGCTGGTCGGCTGGCGGAATGCCCAGGCCGGTATCAACCACTTCCAGGATGACCTGGTCGTTGTCATGGGACAACTTCACAGTTAATGCGCCGCCATCCGGGGTATATTTGACCGCGTTGCCAACCAGATTGTCCACCAATTGCCGCAGGCGTATCGGGTTCCCGCGCAGCATGGGCAGGTTTTCGTCCATTGATACAGTCAAACCCTGGCCCTTTTCAATCACCTGTTGGTTCAGGTTATCGAGCGTGTAGGAGACAATCTTTTCGAACGCAACTTCGTCTTTGCGCGTGTCAAAACCGGCCTCGATGCGGCCCAAATCGAGAAGGTCATTAATCAGAGCAGTGATGTTTTGCGCGCTGTTCTGAACGTGCCCCACAAATTGTTTCTGCTGCTCATTCAGCGGGCCGACCCGTCCGAGCAGTTCGACATATCCCATGATGGCCGTCAGCGGGGAGCGCAAGTCATGTGAAATGGTGTGGATGAAGTCGCTTTTCAACCTGTCCAGCATCTTCAGATGGGTAATCTCTTCAAAGGTAACCACCGAGCCGATGTCTGGAATGGGGAAATATTGGCTATTGAACACACGCCCATCGTCGAAAGTTATTTCGTGGTGGCTGAGCGGATTTTCACTGATGGAACTGAGTATCTCGAAAAAATCGTCATTGTCGATAACACTCGAGACCGGCCGACCAGTCAGGTCGCTCAAACCCAGGCCAAAGACTTTGCGCGCGGCAGGGTTGATGAGCAGGATTTTGCTCTCGACATCCAGCAGGATGACCCCATCTTGAATGTTATTGATGGTCGCATCGAGTTTTTGGCGTTCCTGGTCGGTTTTTTGAAAAGATTCGGCGTTTTCAATCGCAATTACAGCGTAATCCGCCAGCACAGACATCAGCAACTCGTGGTGCTGGGTAAAAGGTCGTTTGTTCTGGCGATTGTCAACCCCCAACACACCGATAACGTGGTCGCCAACTCGCAATGGGACGTAAATCAGCGCATAGACCAGGTAAGCGGTTTTGATTTTGCTGGGCGAATCCTGGCAGAAGGAAACCGGCTGTCCGCTGTGAACCACCTGTCCGGCAATCGAATCGCGAATGGGCAGGCGGAAGGTGCGCGCAAAATTTTCCTCGAAGTTGCGCCCGGCGCGCATGTAGAGTTCGCTGGTTTCTTCGTCCAGCAGAAGCAGTTGACCTTCCTCAGCCCCGGTCAGTTCAACCGCAGCAGTGACGACGCTGGTCAGTACATTGTCAAGGTCGAGCGAACTGTTGATGGTTTGCCCCAGTTTGACCAAGGTTTCCAATTCGCTCATCCGCTTTTCCAGAGAAGCCGTGCTGCGTCGCACCTCGCGCCGCACCCAGTCACCCATTTGTTCAGCGCGTTTCTGATTGTCCTTGACAATTTGGACAATATCATCAATGCGCAAAGGCGGATAAAGGAAATCGCTTAACCCCGCGCGTATGGCCTGTTTGAACAGGGAGGCGTTGTCTTCGTCGGCATACAGCAAAACGGGCAGGGTCGGGAATCGCCCCAGCACCGTTTTGGAAACTTCCAGTCCATCCTGGCCGTTCAAGGTTTGAGTCACCAGCAAGATTGTCGGGGATGTTTCAAGCAAAGAGCGATTGAGACTTTCTGCATCCGGCGTATGTATAACCATATACCCGGATGCACGCAAAGCCCGCTCCAACAAACCCAGAGTAGGCGATTCATCCATCGCTAATAGTATTAAATCGGATTTTGACATTCGAGCAATTTTACCCTAATCTTACCGCTTCGGCTGTGTCACCTGCTGGTCTATCAAAAAACCAAGGCGTTTTAACGCACTTTGGATTGTTGTCAAGGCTTGTTTTTGTTCGTCGTTGAGCGACCCTATTTTTTCACCAAGCACAACTTCAAGCGGGTAGATGGCAGACTGCAAAACAGATTGTGTCTCCTGACGCAACTGTTGCAAGGCTTCGTACTTGCGCTGTTCCCCCGCCTTGGCTTGTTCTGCGCTGTGCGCCACCGCGCGGAACAAGCGCGAATTGACCAGCGAAATTGAAGCGTAATCAGCAATTGCCTCAAGCAAGGTTTGTTCGCTCTCACCAAAGGCGCGTTCGGCCTTGCGGACAACAATCATCAGGCCGATTACTTCCTGCTTAACCTTAATTGGCACGACCATCACTGATTTGCCCAGTGAAGCCATTTTGAACTTCGCCAGGGGCTGGCCGTGAATGCTCAAACTTTCGGCAGACATCGCCACCAACGCGCTGACACCGTCGTCTATTGGCTTGCCGATATATTTGGCCCACGAATCAGGCAGGCGGCGGTGGGCAACCATCAGGAAGGAGTTTGACTTATCCTCCTTCAAGGTCAGCCAGCCCATGTCCGCTTCCGAGACAGACGTAATCGCCTGGACAATTTTCTCGAACAATACGCGCTGGTCGGTGACGGAAATCACCGCCCGTCCCACCGAGAAAATGGTCGTCAGTTCGCGCAGGCGCCGTTCCAACTCCGCGTTGGCAGTCTTGAGTTGTTCATCCAATTGTTTGCGTGATTTTAGTTCACGCACCTGCTTCAGCGCGCGCTCAACGGCCGATAACACTTCCGGTTCACGTATTGGGCGCAGGAAGTAATCTGAAGCCCCCAGCCGAAACGCCTGGATGACCTTTGGTTCCTCGCCTTTTTCGGCCATCACAATAACCGGGGTGTTGATTCCCTGCGACGAAAAAGCCACCAGCATATCCTTGCCGCTCAAACCGGACAGGTTCAGGTCGGCGATGATGACATCCGGCTGGAACTGCAATGCCAGACGGATTGCACTGCCGGCGTCTTCTGCCGTCTGCACCTGGTAACCGGAAGGCTGCAAGGTCTGACGCACAATCAGGTCACGGCTGTGGTCATCCGAATCGACAACAAGAATTTTCTCATTAATTTGTGGACTCATAGCAATTTATGATAGCATAAATTTGTCAGGAATGTAACAAATCTTTTAATATTGTAAGGCATATCTACGGAGGCCCGCATGACCGACCCCTACCTGTGGTGGCGCGACGGCGTCATCTACCAAATCTATCCACGCTCGTTTGCGGATACGGATGAAGACGGCCTGGGCGACCTGCCCGGCATCACCGCCCGCCTCGACTACCTCGCCCACCTCGGCGTGGACGCCATCTGGCTCTCACCCTTCTACCCGACCCCGGACCTTGACTTCGGCTACGACATCAGCGACCACTGCGACGTCGACCCGCGCTTCGGCACACTCGCCGATTTCGACGACCTCGTCCGCGAAGCCCACCAGCGGGATATCCGCGTCGTACTCGACCTGGTGCTCAATCATACCTCCGACCAGCATCCCTGGTTTCTCGAATCCCGCGCCAGCCGCGACAATCCCAAACGCGGCTGGTACATGTGGCAGCCGCCCGCACCCAAAGGGGGACCGCCCAACAACTGGCAATCCGCATTCGGCGGCAAAGGTTGGGAATATGATGAACAGGCCGGTGAATACTTCTTCCACATGTTCGTCAGGGAACAGCCGGATGTCAACTGGCGCAACCGGCAAGTGCGCCAGGCCCAACTGGATGTCGTCCGCTTCTGGCTGGCGCGCGGCGCAGATGGATTCCGTCTGGATGTCTTCAACGCCTATTTCAAGGACGAACAACTACCCAACAATCCGCCCAAACTCGGCCTGCGCGCCTTCGACCGCCAAAAGCA
>JAWOIR010000356.1:0-15767 GCA_046484545.1 Anaerolineales bacterium | reverse complement strand
CTTCAAGCAGTTCGGTGTGCCCGCTGATTTTCAGCACCAGTTCGTGGGTACGCTCATATTCGGCGCGGATAACGCCAAATAGTTTTTTCGCCAATGCCTGGTCGGGGACAAGTTCGACATACAGGGCGGCGATGTCCATATCGGCTTTGACGAGTGAGTTTTCAGTGTTGTTGAGCAGGGCGTGGAAGAAGGGCCAGCCGGCGTACATTTCACGCAGCAGGTCCAGGTCGGGGGACGAGGCCAGTCCGGTGCCGAGTCCGTACCAGCCGGGCAGGTTGTAGCGGCTTTGCATCCACGAAAAGACCCAGGGGATGGCGCGGATGCTGGCGACGGCCCCGCTTTTGGCGCGGGCCGAGGGGCGTGAGCCGATTTGCAGGCGTTTGATTTCGTCGAGCGGCGTGGCGGCTTGCCAGAAGTCGAGGAAGCCGGGGGTTTCATAGACCAGTTCGCGGTAGGCGTGGTGGGCGGTGACGGACATCTGGTTCATGGCTTCGCGCCAGGCCGGGTTGAGGTCGGTTTGGCCGTTGGGGGCCGAGGCCAGCAGCACGGCATGGACGATTTGTTCGAGATGGCGATGGGCCAGGGCCGGGTTGGCGTAGCGGGCGGCGATGACTTCCCCCTGCTCGGTGAGGCGGAATCGTCCGTTGATGCTGCCCGCCGGTTGGGCGCGGATGGCGCGATTGGCCGGGCCGCCGCCGCGCGCGACGGTTCCGCCGCGCCCGTGGAAGATGGTCAGGCGGATGCCGTGTTCGTGGGCAATCCGGGTGATTTTTTCCTGGGCCTGATAGAGTGCCCAGTTTGCCATCAAGAAGCCGCCGTCTTTGTTGCTGTCGGAGTAACCAATCATGACCATTTGTTCGTCGCCGCAGGTTTTCAGGTGTTGGCGATAGACCGGCAGGCTGAGCAGGTCGTCGAGCATTTGGCGGGCGGCTTTCAGGTCTTGCACCGATTCGAAGAGCGGGCAGATTTGCAGGCCAGCGTCGCAACCGGTCCAGCGGGCGAGCAGAAGAACCGTCAGCACGTCGGTGATGGAATGGGTCATGGAGATGATGAAGGGGCCGAGCAGGTCGTCGCCGTAGGTCTGACGGGCGCGGGCTATCAGGTGAAAGAGGGCCCAGGTCTTTTCAGTGTCGTTGGTAATGCCGGGACGGGAGGCAAGCTCGGGCAACGGCGAGGCAAGCAGTCGGGTGAGAAGGTCGAGCCGCTCGGGTTCGGGCAGATGCTCGTAATCGGGACTAATTTGAAGCGCGCGCAAAACTTCCGATAATGCACCATTTAACATGCCTGAATCTTCGCGGATGTCGAGGCGGGCGGCGTGCAGGCCAAAGATGTCGAGTTGGCGGCGCAGGCGGTCGAGGTTTTGGCGATGCAAGGTTGGCGGGAGGATTGGGGCGATGAGTTCGAGCGGGCGTTTGAGCCCTTCGATTTGGATGCGGGCCGGGCGCGGATTCTTGAGTTTAAGGTTGGTTTTCATATCTTCCTGCGAGGCTTCGGCCAGGTCGTTGGCGAGCAGGGAGAGCGCCAGGCGGTAGGGTTCGTAGGCGTAACGTTCGTCGATGTATTGGATGTGCTTGGGGAGCGGTTTGCGGTTTTTAAGCCAGGATTCGAGCTCGTCAGGCAGGGGAATGCGGCGGGCGCTGGCGCTCAGGCGACGGGCTGTTTCGCTGAATTCGCGGCGGTGGCTTTCGATGGCCAGGCCGCGATGCAGGCGCAGGGTTTCGGCGGTGACTTCAGCGGTGACGTTGGGGTTGCCGTCGCGGTCGCCGCCAATCCAGGAGGCCAGGCGCAGCCAGGCGCGTTCGGCTTCGAGGCCGGGATAGTGTTCGGCCAGGGCGTGGTCGAGGTCTTCATAAAGTTGCGGCAGGGTGTTCCAGAAGGCGGCTTCAATGAAGTACAGGCCAGTGCGGACTTCGTCGGTGACGGCGAGTTTGCTGGTGCGGGCGCGTTCGCTCAGCCAGAGCGAGGTGATTTCGGCGTGGATGGCGTTGGTGAGTTCTTCGGCTTCGCGCGGGGTAGGGTTTGTGTTGCTCAGGTGCGCCAGGGACTCGGCCATGCGCTGGATTTTGGACAGGATTGTGCGGCGGCGGGCTTCGGTGGGGTGGGCGGTCAGGACGAGTTCGATGGACAGGCTTTTGAGCAGGTCGGCCATTTGTTCGCGGGTGACGCCATTTTGCTTGAGGCTGGCGATGGCTTCACCGATGGAGTCATGTTCAGGCTGCGGGTGGATTTTGCGCTCGCTCTCGCGCAGACTGTGGACGCGTGAGTTTTCTTCTGCCAGGTTCACCAGGTCGAAGTAGGTGGCGAAGGCGGCGGCGACGGCGCGGGCTTCATTGTCCTGGATGGCGGCGGCGGCCTGGCGCAGTTGATGGTCAGCGTCCGGGTCGCCACTCCGGCGGTTTTTAGCCTGGACGCGGATGTGTTCTTCGGTCTCGAAGATTTCGGTCGATTCGAGTTCGCAGATGACTTTGCCCAGCAGGTCGCCGAGCAGGTGAATGGTTTGGGAGATTTCCATGGGGGTATTTTACCTAAAAAGTATTTTTCAGGCCCATATTGGATGAGGTTTCTCTGATATTTTCCGTAAAGAAGGCCGCATTTTGAGGTGTGAGAGTGCATATGCACTCTCACACCTCAAAATGCGGGGGCTAATTACGCGAATTTCGAAAGAGCCTGCATGAAGGCTTAACTTTCACCCCGCTCCGCCACTCAAGGGTGAAGAGATTAATACGAAATTGGCTGTTTGGACGGCTTTAAGCCGTCCAAACAGCCAATTTCGTGGATTTTTATCTTTATGTTATCAGGCTGTGGCTTTGCGCTTGCTGTCGAACCATTTTTTCCATTCGCTGTTTTCCCAGACCAGCATGAGCGGGGCGGCGATGAAGAGGGATGAGTAGGTTCCGCTGAACAGGCCGACCAACAGGATGACGGCGAGCTGCTGAAGGGTTGCGCCACCGAACAGGGCCAGGGACAAGAGCAGGAACTCGGCAGTCATCATTTGGGTATTGATGGAGCGCGGCAGAATCTGGATAATCGAGTGGTTGACCAGCGTCTCGTATGGGGTGCGGCGTAGGACGTGCGAGTTTTCGCGAATGCGGTCGAAGACGACGACTGAGTCATGTACTGAGAAGCCGATGGAGGTCAGCAGCGCGGTCAGGAAGAGGGCGTTGATTTCCCAGCCAAGCAGCAGGTAGGTGATACCCGCCAAGGAGAAAATCACGGCGATGTCGTGGACGATAGCGATAAAAGTGGTCGCGCCGTACAGGGGCGCATTGGACATACCGCGGAAGGCATAAACCAGGAAGAGAACCACCGCCAGGGAGGAAGCCAGGATGGCCCAGCCCGCGCGTTGGGTGACTTGCTCTCCGATGGAAGGGCCAACCGAGTCGTAGCGTATCAGTTTTACGTCGCCAAACGTGGCCCCCAGGGTTGAGAGCATTTCTTCGCGCTTGTCTTCGTCAAGGAAGGTGGTGCGGATGATGTAGGTGTTGTTGCCAGTGGTCTGGATGGCTGGGTCACGAATTTCAAGGCTGGTGTAAACGGCGCGTAGTTGTTCCGGCTCAGGCCCGGCGGCGATTTGGACTTCGAGAATTGAGCCGCCGGTGAATTCAATCGAAAGCGGCAGTCCGCTGACGGCCAGGATAATTAATCCCGGCAGGATAAAGAGCAGGGACAAGCCAAAGTACCAGTAGCGTTTTCCAAGAATATCAATCATTGCGGCACTCCTAAGTCCCGAACCATCTGTCGAAGTTCTTGGGCTGGAAATAGTTGGTCACTAGCGTGAACAGGGTTCGGGTAACGAACAGGCTGGTAAAGAGCGACATACCAACACCCAGGGCCAGCACGAGGGCAAACCCTTTGACGATGGTCGCGCCAAAGGACGAGCCAAACAACCATAGAATGGCAGCGGTAATCAGCGTGGCGGTGTTGGCGTCAAGAATGGCGGAGAGGGCACGGCTCCAGCCCAGTTCGCGGGCCTGGATAAGGGTTTTTCCGTTGCGTAATTCTTCCTTGATGCGCTCGAAAATCAGGATATTGGCATCCAGCGCCGAGCCGGTCGAGAGCAGGAAGCCGGCAATGCCTGCCAGGGTGAGTGTGACCGGGATGTACTTGAACAGGGCCAGGGCAACGGTACCATAGAAGAGTAGCGCGACAATCGCCACCAGGCCGGAGAGC
This sequence comes from Anaerolineales bacterium, assembly GCA_046484545.1. GTDB lineage: Bacteria > Chloroflexota > Anaerolineae > Anaerolineales > Villigracilaceae > UBA8950. The sequence continues at coordinate 11,597 of JAWOIR010000356.1, read as the reverse complement.
CGGTAGTAAATTGCCAGGAAGAGCATGACAATGACCATGCCAATTGCGCCGGCAACGAGCGATTTGTTGAGCGAATCTTCACCCAGGGTGGGGCCGACAATACGGGTCTCGACGATTTTTAGCGGGATGGGCAGCGAGCCGTAGCGTAGTTGCACGGCGAAGGCGTTGGCTTCTTCGAGTGTAAACTGCCCGGTAATCACGCCTGAACCCCCGATAATTGCGCTTTCAATGACCGGTGAGGAGATGACTTCCTTATCCAGCACAATGGTCAGGTGTTTGCCGACATTGGCGGCGGTGTGGGCGGCGAAAATATCCGCACCTTCGGGCGTCAGGACAAATTCAATGAAAATTTCGCCGAGGTCGCCGCGTCCAACCTGCGCGCTGCGCAGTTCACGCCCCGTCATGATGGTGTTGAAGACCGGCAGGCCACTGTCATCATCTTCCGATTGGCTTTCCGTCAGCAGACTGGTTCGGATAATCGTCCCGGCTGGGGGTGAGAAGTCGCCGGTGTCAACAAATTCGAGCAAGCCGGTTTGCTGGATGATAGCCAGCACGCTATCGGCATCCTGCAGGCCGGGGAATTCGCCGATAATGCGCCGTTCGCCCGCCACCTGGAGCAGGTTCTCGGAGACGCCCAGGGCATTGGTGCGGTTTTCCATAATCATACGGGCGACTTCCATATCGGCCTCGCTGATGTCGGCGTCTTCGGGCAGGTCGGCTTCGAGCAGAACTTGCAGGCCGCCTTGCAGGTCGAGACCAAGACGCGGGCTGACATCGCGCTCGAACAGGACACTACCGTCGAACGGGTTGGTCAATCGCAGGGTGTCGCTGGTGTCAATCCAGATTGCCAGCGCGGCAATCAGCAGGATAACCGCCAGCCTTATCCATATATTTCGGAACATAATTTTCTACTCCGTCCAAAAAAATACCAGCCAGTGGCTGGTGCAAACAACAATTATACTCCTGTTAGGGTTATTCCTGTACAGGTCGAATGCCTTTGTAAACCCGGCCTCCTGAAAGTGTGGTCAGGATGATGTTGGCAGGCCGCCCAAGTTTTTCGGCCAGTTCGTTGATAGAAAGCGGGCTGTTGCCGTTTGCGAGAAAGACGCGAAAAACGGCTTCGACCATGGCCGTTTTCACGGTCAAGAATTCGGGCTGGCGGGCGCAGTGCGAGAGAATGGCCTGCTGGATGCCGTTCATCGGGCGCACCTCGGCGGTTTCAGGGTCGATGAAGTCGAGCATATCACCGACGCTGAAGTCGGCAAACATTTCCTGGTGTTCTTCGCACAGCAATCCGCGCAGGTGGACATGCCAGTCATTCTCACTTTGGCGCCACCAGTCAAAATCAATATGATAACGGGTATTCAGAGTTGGTTTGACAAGGCTCATGGTTTATTCCTCGTCCTGGTTGGTTTCTGCCAGGCGGAAATATAAATCTCCGATGTGGTTAAAGTCTTTGTTGGAAGCCAGCAGGGCCATCAGTGGACCGGGCGGAATGCGGCGCAGGATGTTGACCGCCGAATACAACTCCTCGACGTGGACGTGCCCCTGCGGGGTGAGTTTGGATAATTCGTGCAGGACGTTCTTGACGATTTTTTCGAGCGGGGAACGGCTTTTGGCAATTTGGGTCACGGCCAGGTCGATGCTGTCTACGTCCGGCACCACTGTCACCATGCGGTCGTCGTAGTCACAGGCCACTTCCTGGCGCAGCAGGGCGAATACAACGCCGCCATCCGAGCCGGCCAGCACGGTGCGCACCCAGTCTTTGGATGACTTGCGCGTCCTGGCTTCGATGATAACTTCGCCAGCTGTCTTTGAGCGGCGGATGACTACTTGGGCGCCCGGAATAAGTTTGTTCTTCTCGAACCAGTCTTTCAAGCCGAAGACGTATCCATGCTCACGCACGACCCAGGCCGGGATTTCCTCGTTGTCATTTGCGTCTACCAGGATGAAGCGCACGCGCGGCGATTCATAGGCAGTCGGAAAGAAGTGGCGCACACGTGGCGATACCGGCAGGGTTCCGGCCCGCCAATGGGGGTAGGTCAGCGTGATTTTGACCTTGTCCGCTTTCTGCGGGGCTTGTTCGCTTTCTGAAAATTCATCGTCCAGTTCGTATTCCAGGTCGAGCATTTCTTCGCTTAGCGCCGAGCGGTCATAATCAATGGGATGATATTTCAGGACAGCCGGAATCTGCTGTACTTCATCCGGTTCAAGGCGTTTGAGACACCACAAAACCTGACCCGCGGGGCCAACCTCGTCGAAGCGGCCATCTTCTTGCAGGGCATAGTTGAGTGAAAATTCCAAAAGTTTGCGGCTGACGCCGTCGGGCGCGTCGATTTGTTCCATCAAGGCTGAAATGGAGAGCGGCTCGCCGTCAGCCATTTCAATGACCGCTTCCGCCAGGTTCAGGTGGCCTTCATTCATATCAACAATCAGGGCGCGTGGGAACCACCGCCCGGCGCTGCGAATCAAGTTCTCGTCGGCCAGGAGCGCAGTTTCGAGTTTCTTGGCTAATTCTTCGCCATATTTTTCGATAACGACCTGGGGGTCGGCGTCTGGGCTAGGGGCTTCCTCGATGGGGGTGTTTAATTTGTGTTCGTCCAGCGAGGCGGCAAACAGGCGGGTGGAATCGTCCAGGGCAACTTCCAGCACATCGAATGCGCCAATTTGCGGGTTGTTTCCTGCGCGCACAGAAAGGACTTCCCCTTTACGCCAGTTCAGGGCAGGGAAAACCAATTTTTGTCCTTTTTTATATGTTTCTTTTGGCAGGAAAACTTCCCCATCCCCCTTTTTCTTTTTGGTGAGTGATTCGTACTCAAAGCGGATGCGTTCTTCCGCAAGCACGCGCGTCAGGTCGTGTTCGGCCAGCGGTGTTTCGGTCTCGAATAGATAGTTTTGCAGGAAGTCGATATCTTGTTTGGTGACGACAAAATTGAGCCAGTAATCGGCTGCAAGTTTTAGTTGGTTGTTGGGCATAAAAGTCTTCCAGGCTATAAATTTTGCCAGATTACGACAAGGTTTTGCTGGCCCCAGGCTGAACCATGCACAAAAGCAAACCCTGACTGTAAAAGCGACAGCGATATATTATACACCAAGATAGGGTCTCTGCTATTTGCTGGTTCTCTGATATTTGCCGGGACTTGTCACGGGAATTCCCAACGGAACCCCAAGATAGTTTGTGCTATAATCAGAATATATGTACAGACTCACAGGTTTTGTCAAAGACGCTAATAATCCCCTGCCTGCCGACTGGTGTCGCGTCAGTGGGAAAATTTTCCCTGCTTGAGTCCCTTTTCCATTTCGCAACCAGTCGCCCAAACGCAATCGCGCTGGGCGATATTTTTTGTCAGAACTTATTTTTCAGGAGGTCAGAATGTATAAAACTCACACTTGCGGCGAACTGCGCGCCAGCCATATCGGTCAGACTGTGACCCTGGCAGGCTGGGTGCATCGTCAGCGTGACCACGGCGGCGTCACTTTTATTGACTTGCGCGACCGCTACGGCATCGTCCAAATTGTTGGTGACCCAGCCCTGCCCGGCCTGGAAGTCATCCAGGATGCGCGTCAGGAATGGGTGCTGCAAATCAGCGGCGAAGTCCGCCGCCGACCGCAGGGCGCAGAGAATCTCAACCTGGCAACCGGTGAAATCGAAATTGATGTCAAAAAATGTGAAGTCCTCAATCCGTCCAAGCCGCTGCCTTTCCTGATAAACAAAGACGAAGACACCGACGAGAACGTGCGCTTGAAGTATCGCTATCTCGACCTGCGCCGTGAACGGATGCAGAAAAATCTCATCCTGCGCCACAAGGTTATCAAATTCATCCGCGACTACCTGAGCGAGCGCGAATTCATCGAGGTCGAAACTCCCTTCCTGTTTAAAACCACACCCGAAGGGGCACGCGACTTCCTCGTTCCTTCGCGCATGCAGCCAGGCACCTTCTACGCCCTGCCACAATCGCCCCAGCAACTCAAGCAGTTGCTGATGGTCGCCGGGATGGACCGTTATTTCCAGATTGCGCGCTGTATGCGGGATGAAGACCTGCGCGGCGACCGCCAACTCGAATTCACCCAACTCGACCTCGAGATGTCCTTCGTCGAACGCGACGACGTGCTCGACCTGGTGGAAGGCCTTTTTACCACTATGGTCAGGGACCTCCTGCCCCAAAAGCGCTTGCTGGCCTCCCCCTGGCCACGCCTGACTCACGCTGAATCCGTTGAACGCTACGGCACAGACAAGCCCGATATGCGCTTCGATATGGAAGTTTACAACCTGGGCGATATCCTCGCCGAATCTGAATTCCGCGTCTTCCAGATGGCGCTCGAAAGCGGCGGCGTCATCAAGTGCGTTGTCGCGCCGGGCTGCTCGGAATACACCCGCAAGGAAGTCGATGGCCTGACCGAGTTCGCCAAAACCCAGGGCGCCAAAGGCCTGGCCACCCTGGCGCTCAGCCCCGAGGGTGTGCGCGGCACTGCCCAGAAGTTTATCAAGCCCGAAGAAGTGGAGGCCATCCAGCGGCGTACCGGGGCCAAAACCGGCGACCTGGTGCTGTTCGTGGCCGATTCGAGCAACGTGGCAAACAAGACCCTTTCGGCCCTGCGCCTCTTATTCCGTGACCGGCTGGAACTGGCCGACCCTGACCTGCTGGCTTTTGCCTGGGTGATTGATTTCCCGATGTTCGAGTGGAGTGAGGAAGAACAGCGTTGGGACGCTGCCCATCACCCCTTCACCATGCCTAAAATGGAAGACCTGCCCAAGTTCGAGACCAACCCCGGCCAAATTCTCTCGGACGCCTACGATATGGTACTGAACGGCTACGAGACCGCTTCCGGCTCTATCCGTATCCATCGTCGTGACATTCAGCATAAGGTCTTTGAATTGCTTGGTTTGGGCAATGAAGAAATCCAGTCCAAGTTTGGCCACCTGCTCGAAGCCTTCGAGTATGGCGCACCGCCGCACGGTGGCATGGCTCCCGGTATCGACCGGCTGGTGATGATTTTTGCCGAAGAGCCAAACATCCGCGAGGTGATTGCCTTCCCGAAGAACCAGGCCGGGCGTGATGTCATGGCCGATGCGCCTTCGCCTGCCAGTGAACAGCAACTGCGCGAATTGCACATCCGCCTTGCGGAAGAAGAAAACAAGGCTTAGCGATTAGGCTCTTTGAGCGTTCCCGCGATAAATCCCCGCATTTTGGAGTATTGGCGCTCGCGTGTTTGCGGCACGCTCATACTCCAAAATGCGACCTTCTTTACGGCAAATATCAGAGAATCAAGCAATTGGATGATTTATCGCGTAGCGGTTATGCTATAATAATCACATGGAAGCGAAAACCACCCCACCCGTAACTCCTGAATCAAACGCGCCTGCCATAGACCCGGTCATTGAACGTGAGCGCCGCAAAATGGTTGTCATTATGGTGATTGCCGGTGTTCTGGTGCTGGCGCTCATCATTCTGGGAATCGTCTTTTTGATGATGACCGATGGTGAAACTACCGGCAAGATTCGAGATATTTTCATCATCTTTATGGCGCTTGAGTCCCTGCTGATTGGCGTGGCGCTGATTGTCCTGATTGTGCAAATTTCCCGTCTGGTTAATTTGTTGCAAAATGAAATCCAGCCCATGCTTGAAGCCACCAATGAAACCATCAATACCCTGCGCGGAACTACCGAGTTCCTGGGGGAAAACCTGGTTGAGCCGGTTATCAAACTAAACACTTATCTGGCCGGTTTCCGCCGTTTGTTCGATATGATGGGTCTCAAACAAAAATAAAATTTGGTTTTTGCCGAACAATCAAACTATCCGATAGCAAAACAACTTTTGAAAGGAGTAATATTATGTCTGACCGTGATGAATTTGGTGCATTCCTGGTAGGTTTTATCGTTGGAGGCCTGGCTGGTGCAGTGACCGCCCTGTTGCTGGCCCCCCAGTCCGGCGAGGAAACCCGTGCCGTTATTAAAGAACGCTCCATTGAACTGCGTGACCGTGCCGTTGCTGAAGCCGAAGAGGCCCTGAAGCGCGCTGAAGATGCCGCCAAGGAAGCCCGCGAAAGAGCCGAGCAATTAGCCCATGAAGCCTATGAAAAGGTTGACGAATTTGCCCACCAGGCGATTGAAAAGGGCGAAGAAATTACACTGAAAGCCCAGGAAAAAGGCAAGGAACTGGCCGATTCGGCCAAGAAGGCTGTCAAATCCTCCAAAACGAGCGCCTAAGCCTGATTTCGATTACCAAAAATTGGTAATTCAAAACACGACTTGTTTTGTATTCCTCCATCATACTATTGATGCCGGGAATTACTAAGGCCTGTGTACGTATGACGTACTCAGGCTTTTTTTATTGGCGCGTCTTTACAAAATCGTCATGTGCCCGGTTCTGTGACATTTGCCCATAATCAGGTAAAATGGACATATCAGGTAAAAAATAATGGAAACTCTGACTCTCGCCTTTTTGGGGCATTTGGTTGGCGATTACTTATTGCAAAGCGACTGGATGGCTCAAAACAAAAAAAACCGCACACTGGTTTGCATAATTCATTGTTTAATCTGGACGGCTGCAGTGGTGTTTTTTACTGGCTGGGGCTGGCTGCCATTTCTTATCTTGTTTTCCTTTCATTTCCTGCAAGACCGCTCGAATTTTGTCCAGTACTGGATGCGTTGGATGGGCCAGGAAAAATTCGCAACTGGCGTATTTGCACCATGGAGCGTTGTGCTTGTAGATAACATCTTCCATCTTTTGCAAATCTGGCTGGTGTGGAAGTTTATTGCCTGAAATAAAATCAAAAACTCCCTGCCTAATCAGGCAGGGAGTTTTTGATTCTTGACTCTTCTGGAAAAATACCATATACTATGTTTAGTACCTACTAAACATTCTAAAAGAGAGATGCGATGACAGATGAAACGACACAAATCAAGCAAGAATTTATCCGGGGGTTGAGCGGCATTAGCGGCTTTTGGGGTTTTCCCAAAGGCATGGGCGCGATTTTTGCTGTCCTGTATCTTTCGCCTGCGCCGCTTTCCCTGGATGAACTGGTCGAACAGACCAGCCTGACCAAAGGGGCCATCAGCACCAATGTCCGTTCCCTGGCTCGTATGGGACTTATCCGACCTGTGACCCGCCTCGGCGACCGAAAAGACTATTACGAAGCCGAAACGGACTTCTACAAGTCGATTCGCGCCATCCTGAAAGAACGTCAGAACAGCGAGTTCGACGGGGCGGTGGCTTCGGTGCGCGAAACGCTCGAGAAACTGGAATCAGGCCAGGGTGAGTTTGCTCCGGCGGACCGCGCTTTTTTGACGGAGCGGGTGCGAGCGCTGAGCGACTTCTTTACCGCGCTCGATTCCCTTACCTCCGCCATATCCCGCCTCGATGGTCTGGGGATGGGGACTGTCCAAACAGTTTTGAAAATTTTGAAGTAACGTGAGATAACGCGGGATAACATCCCGCGCAACGAAAACCGGGGCTTGCGCCATCGGTGTCTTTAATGTTGCCTGTTCACAAAAAGGAGATGTTTTATGAATACCATTCTGATTTTTCTGACCCAAATTGCGCTGACTGTGATTGCCTGTCTGCTGATTGCGGGGTATATTCGCCCGTTTTTGAAACAGGTGCTGGTTGATTTGTGCGGCACCGAGCAGCGGGCGCAGTTTTGGACGGCTTTTTCAAACATCATGCTGGTGGTTTTGCCGGTGATTTTCGGCATGGGCTTCCTGCCGGAGGCGGCCACCTTCGAGGCCGGGTTCTTCGAGGTCATCAACCAGATTAAGTGGAATTTGCTCGGGCTGGTGATGTCGCTGCTGGCAATTGGCGCGGCGGTTTCGTTGTTTGCGCTGGTTGCGCCGCGCCCGAAAGTAAATGGATAGGAGGCTGAAATGAAAATCGCAGTGACCGGTGCTTTTTCGTATTCTGGAAAATATATTACCCACCGCCTGCTGGCCGAGGGACACGAGGTTATCACGCTGACGGGACATCCCAACCGTCCCGACCCGTTTGGGGGCGCGGTGAAGGCTTACCCGCTCGATTTCGACGAAGTGGGCATGGCCGCCAGCCTGAACGGGGTCGATACGCTCTACAATACGTATTGGGTGCGCTTCGACAAGGGTGGCAACACCCAGCCGCGCGCGGTGGAGAATACGCGCACGCTGGTGCGGGCGGCGGCGCGGGCCGGGGTGCGGCGCATCGTCCATATCAGCATTGCCAACCCTTCTGCAGAGTCGCATTTGCCGTATTACTGGGGCAAGGCGGCCAATGAGCAGGCGGTGATGGAAAGCGGGATGAGTTACGCCATCCTGCGCCCGACGGTTTTGTTCGGCAAGGAGGATGTGCTGATTAATAACATCGCCTGGCTGTTGCGGCGTTTTCCGTTCTTCGGGCAGATTGGGGATGGGCAGTACGGCATCCAGCCGGTCTATGTGGACGACCTGGCCGCGCTGGCGGTAGAGGCCGGAGCGCGGAACGATAATTTCACCTGGGACGCGGTCGGGCCGGATGTTTTCACCTTTGATGAGTTGGTACGCTTAATCGGGAAGAAAATCGGCCACCCCAGGCCAATTCTGCACCTGCCGCCGGGTCTGGCGCTGAAGGCGGCCCAATTCATCAGCCTGTTTTTGGGCGATGTGGTGCTGACCCCCGAAGAAGTGGACGGGCTGATGGCGAACCTGCTGGTTTCGTCCGAGCCGCCGCGCTGTAAGACCCGCCTGGGCGATTGGCTGTTCGAAAACCGTAAGACGGTCGGGGCAGTGTATGCGTCGGAGTTGGCGAGGCATTACAAATAAAAGAAGGCCGTATTTTGGGGTGTGAACACGCCGCAAATGTGCGCACGCCAACACCCCAAAATACGGGAACTTTTCACGGGAATTTTCAAAGGGCCGAAATGTGGTTTATGAGGATTTAGGGGGATTTTTATGGGTTGTTTATTGACAAGCCGATTGTTTTTTTATACACTGTTAATGATTTGTTAAGGTTGTTGTTTTTCTATTGTGATGCCTGTCAGGAGGTGCCTATGCTGTAGTTTCCTCATCGCTGTCTGCTCTCCCTGCTTTGTTTTTCCCATTTCAAATTTCCAACCAAATTTAAACAATTCAGAAACAGGAGGTGTACTGTGGATTATGGCTTCTTGTCAATCCTGCCGCCGCTGGCTGCGATTGTGCTGGCGATTGCAACCCGCCAGGTTATCGTCTCGATGTTCGTGGCTATCTGGCTGGGCGCGTCAATCCTGAACAGCAATATCATCACGGGCTTTTTCAGGACGGTGGATACCCATCTCATCTATGACGGCATCGCCAAAGATGGAGGCTGGTACGCTGGCATTATCGTTTTCACCCTCGTCATTGCCGGAACGTTGGCCCTGGTCACCAAGTCGGGCGGGGCCCAGGCAATTGCAGAAGCGGTTGCCCTAAGAGCCAAGAATGCCCGGGGGGGTATGCTTGGCTCTTTCCTGATGGGCCTGATTGTCTTCTTCGATGACTATTCCAGCTGTATCATTGCTGGCAACACCGCCCGCCCGATTTCGGACAGGTTGAAGATTTCGAGGGAGAAGCTCTCGTACATCATCGACTCGACCGCCGCGCCAATTGCCACCATTGCGCTGATTTCGACCTGGATTGGCTTTGAACTTGGCGTCATCGCCGATGGCTACAACGCGATTGGGATTGAAAATGCCCCGGTCTATGCGATTTTCCTCGCGAGTATCCCTTACCGCTTCTACAGCATTTTCGCGCTGGCGATGGTGTTGATTATCGCCATTTCGATGAAGGATTTTGGCCCGATGTACCATGCCGAAGTTCGCGCGCGCACCACGGGTAAATTGCTGCGTGATGGCGCTTCCCCGCTGGCAGCAGAAGATACCGCCCTGCTGGTGCCGACGGAGGCCACCCCCAAACGCTGGTACAACTTTGTTATCCCGGTCCTGGTTATCATGGTGGTTATGTTTGCCGGCCTGTATGTGGATGGCGGCGGACTGGAAGGCGGCATGAGTGTCACCGATGCCTTTAGCAATGCCGACTCGCTGAACGCCATGCTGTGGGCTTCTTTCCTCGGCTGTATCACCGCCTTAGTTTTAGTTCTGGTGCAGAGGCTTATCTCCCTCCAGGAAGCGGTGGATACGATTATTACCGGCGCAAAAGCGGTATTGCCTGCTTGCATTATCCTGGTACTGGCCTGGTCGCTCAGTTCTGTCACCAGCGAACTTGGGGCCGCCAATTACCTGGTCGGCCTGATTGAAGGTTCAGGGCTTGCCGCGCCGCTTCTGCCGCTGGTCATCTTCCTGATTTCCTGTATGATGGCCTTTGCGATGGGCACTTCCTGGGGCACGATGGGCATTGTCACCCCGCTGGCCATCCCGATTGCGCTGGCTCTCGGTGGCGAATCCTTCTTAATCCCGACCCTGGGTGCGGTGTTAACCGGCGCGATTTTTGGCGACCACTGTTCACCGATTTCGGACACCACCATCCTGTCCTCGACCGGCGCGGGTTCTGACCACATCGACCATGTGCGCACCCAGATTCCGTATGCGATTACCGGGGCGGTTGTGGCAGCTGTGTTTGGCTTCCTGCCGGCTGGCTTTGGCGTGCATCCGCTCATCTCGATTGTGTTGGGTATTGCCGCCCTGATAATCTTCGTCAGGTTCGTTGGCAAGTCAACGGAGAATGCGGAAACGATTGCCGCGAATAAGTAAAGTTGTATCTTGAAATGACAAAAACAGACGCCGGATTTCTCACGGCGTCTGTTTTTGTTTGAGATTTATGGCTATTCCCCGCTGCGAATTAATTCCAGTGTGTATTCCAGCACCGGGTCGTGACCTGAAAGCATGTCCTCGATGCTGGTTTCGACGATGAAATCGGGAACAACCCCGCGCTGCCAGTCCGCTTCACCACTGGGACGGACAAAACAGGCGTGTGAATTTCGATACTCCAGACCTGTCCACGGTAGTGTAGGAAGTTCAAAAGGACTCACACGTGCGCAAAAGGAAGCAGGCGAAAGGGTTTCTTCGCCCAAAAGGACGGCCAGGTCGTAGTCCTGAAGGATGGTTGAAAAAGTGATTGCAGCGGAGAATGTTTTTTGCCCCACCAGTAGGTAGCGTTTGCCCTGGTAACGCTCTGGCTGTTCGATTGGCTGCTGGCTCTCACACGCCGATTCGCGGCGGGTGGCTGCGGAGCCATATCCGCCTGCCGGAGCCTTCCAGTGTTTGGAACAATCCCGGTAAGGCTGGTCGGTCAGGAAATTCATTACCAAATCAACCTGATCAGGCATACCGCCCCCATTTGCGCGGACATCGATAAAAAGGTGCTGAATGCCATCCTGTTGGATTTGGGCAAAGGCCGGTTTGATAGAATTCCCAAGCCCGATAAATGAATCGATGCGCAACACGCCAATCGTTTCATCCTCCGGCAGGCGGGTGTAGGTCACAGGCTCAGGGGGAACGGCTGGACTTTCATCGGACAATTGCATATTTTGCACGATGGTCATGATATCCAGCCCAGGAATGGTGCGGGTGACCGGGCTTTCCTGGCCGGGCAATCTTAATTCGAGCGTGTATTCTTCAACGGAACCGAAGACATACCAAAAATACTGAGGCTTCACAATGCGCGAAAAAGGCAGGTAACC
>JAWOIR010000348.1:0-4102 GCA_046484545.1 Anaerolineales bacterium | reverse complement strand
GCTGACCCTCGCCCAGGAACTTTTCACCAGTCCCGCCGACCTGGCCCTGGCGCACAAACTGGCCATCGTCCTGCGCCAGAGCGCCGAAAACCATCCCGAATGGCGCTTGCCCGAACTGACCGCCGAATTGGGCGTCATCGCCAAAAACGAACGCCGCTTCATCGGCTTTTCCGAAGACGACTCCGGCTTCGACCCCGAAAAACATCGCGGCAAGGTCGTCGTCACCACCATGCACAAAGCCAAAGGCCTCGAATGGGACCGCGTCTACCTGATGTCGGTCAACAACTACGATTTCCCGTCGCTGCAATCGTATGACAACTATATCTCTGAAAAATGGTTCCTGCGCTCCGGCCTGAATCTCGAAGCTGAAGCCTTGTCCCAACTCCGGGCGGCTTTCGCATCTGGAGAATATGACTGGTACGAGGAAGGCGCCGCCACCCTCGAATCGCGCGTCGACTATACTCGCGAACGTCTGCGCCTGTTCTACGTCGCCATCACCCGCGCCAAACGAGATTTAATCATCACCTGGAACTCTGGGCGCAAAGGCGACGCCCAACCCAGCCTGCCTTTGCAGGCCCTGACGGGCTGGCTGGAAACTCGCGAGTAAAGCGCAGGCATTCAAGAAGCAGAAGTCGCTCACCGGTGTTCAGGTGAGCGACTTCTGCGCATAGTCAATATTGGCGTTGTCGAGTCAATAAAAGTAAAAGTCAGCAGCGTTACTCATCGCTTGCTAAATCTTTCATCCTCCTTACGTTTACAATCCAACTGAAGAAAATGCTCAAGAAATACAGGGCTGTCATTGGCAGCATGACCAGGGCCATATTGACCGGGTCGATGGTGGGGGTGATGGCTGCTGACAGGACGGCGATGGCAACAATGGCAATTCGCCAGTGTTTAAGCAGATTTTTATGATTAACCAATCCCATCCATGAGAGCAACAAAATAATCAGCGGAAACTGGAAGGCTACCCCAATCCAGAACACCAGGCCGGTGACAAAGGTGATGTAGTTGGAAGCACGGGTATTGGTCTCGATTTCCAAGAATCCGAGCAGGAAGGGCAATGCGGCGGGCATCATCACAAAGTATGCAAATGCCGCCCCACCGATAAAGAAGACCAGCACGGCAGGAATGCCAAGCAGACCAATCAGGCGTGCCTTGGGCATCAGCCCGGGCGCAAAGAACCACCAGACTTCAAAGGCGATGTAAGGGGTTGCCAGTGCGATTCCGGAAAACAGCGCCACGCGCATGAAGACGGCAATTGGCTCCGTGACTTCGATGGCTTGCAGTTGTTCCATGCCGCCAATCGGCCTGGCCAGGTAATCAATCATGTCTGTGGCAAAATAGAACGAAGCAACAACAGTGACTGCCAGGGCCAGCAAGGCTCGCCCCAAATGTGCGCGAACTTCGTCCAGTTGGTCGAGAATTTCCTGGGGGTTGTCTATCGCATCGCTGAAAGCGTCCGCAATCGGGCGCTCTTCGGGGACATCTGTCAAGAAACGGTAAATGCGTCCCTGCCTGATGCGTTCTTTTATCGGGGAAATGAGCCAGTTGAGAAATCTTCCTGCCAGCCGAAACGGGAATAATAACAGCCAGACAAGCAGCCGAAGGGGCGCGGTGAGTATCCTTTTCATCGGCTAATCCCTGTCGTCTCTCGGTAGTTCCGGCGTGGAGATGCGGTTGGGCTTTTCATTTCTGGGTGGCTCAGGTGGTTCTTCCTGTTGTTTTGCCTGGGTCGCTGCATCCAGTTCGCTAAAAACTTGTTTCCTGTCAAACGAATTTGCAAACGCGCCGCCAATGGACTTGGCCTGCCCATGCACATCTTTGCCGATTTGCCTTATTTCATCTTGAAACCCTTCCAGGTTGGCTTCACGCATCAGGTTGCGCGGCAGGTTTTTTAGTTCCTCCCCCGTTTTTGTCAGCGCTTTGTAGGTTGGCGAACGCACCAGTTGATTAAGCCACTGGCCCAGGGTTTTGCCCGTTTTGACCATCTCTTTTGGGCCAAAAAGAATCAGGATAATCAAAACAATAAGCAGGAGTTCGCCAAACCCGATACCAAGTATTTCCATATTTATGTCTGTCGCCTTTAGGATAAGATGTGCTGCTTATTCTACCTGATGTTCAGAAGTTCATCCCCAAGTAAAACCCAGTCACGGCAATTGCAACGCAGGCCAGCAGGCAGCCAATCAGCAGGGCTATCAGGCAGCCGGGCAGATAGTAGCGGGCCAGAATCCCAATGTTATATAATCGGGCCGCCTGCAACGCAATGGGCTGCGCCCGGCGCAGGCCGTTGGTCAGCATTTCGGCTTCGCGTTGGCTGCGTTCTCGGGTCGCATCATCCAGGCGTACGCTGGCGGCGGCGCTGAACGGGTCTCGCGGTCTGGATGCGGCTGGGGTGCTTTGTGGTTTTGCCTTTCGGCGCAAGCGCGGCGGGATGGTCAACGCGCTGTCGCAGTATGGGCAGGGCATGACCTCCGCACCCGGCTCTGCAATAACCGGTGCGCCGCAAACTATGCAATTGAACGGCTTGGGCATAATATTTCCTATTCGCTCAATAAAACCTTCGGGGGAATATGCGCCTTGCGTGTAGTCAATAAATAAGTGCATCCGACAGTCAGGATATGGAGATTCAGACCGGATACCGCTATTGGGCCTTTTTTCTCGATTTCGGCCATATCCGTTTCGGAAATTTGACTGCCATCCAATATCGTTACGCCGCCGGAGCCTGCTACCGTTATTTCGTCATCATCCACCAGGATGGCGGCGGTGTCCTCGTCGACGCCGACTCCCAGCAGGGCGGGGGAGGCAGCCACGGCGTAGATTAAGCGTCCGATGCGGTCGCGCTGCCTGAAGTGCTGGTCGAAGATAAATTTATCGGTAAAGCCGAATCCGGGCAGAAATTGGGCCATTCCCTCACGTGGGGTTGGGCCGCTTTTGCCATAAGCCAGCATGACCTTTGAGAGAATCGCCGCCCCGGCGCTCGTTCCGCCGACGACTGCGCCGCGCTGGTAGGCATGGTGTAATTCGGCCTCGAATTTTGTGCCGCCAATCAGGCTGGAAAGGCGCATCTGGTTGCCGCCGGCGATGAAAACGCCGTTCGTTTTTTGGATGATAGCGAGGCGTTCAGGGGAGTCCGCTTCGCTCCTTTGATGGAATCCGATGGCAGTCGCCTCGCCCGCTCCCAGTTCGCGGAAAAGGTCTTCGTAGAATCGTCCCGTATCATCCAGGGCGGAGGCCTGCGGCAGGATGGTAATGTGCGCCCCTTCGCCACCCGCGCGGTGAAGAAACTCGCGCAGGACGGTCGGTTTGTTGCGGTTGAGTGCGCCGCCCATTGCCATCAGAGTTTTCATTGCTTCACGCCTGGTTATGACATTTTCTGCACACGTGCGGCAACGTCATCGGCAAATTTTTGGATTTGGGCCAGGATGAAGGCCTGCGGGTCGAGCGTGTCGTCTGTGATGAGCGCGGTCAGGTCCATGGCATAGGACAGGCCGAGGGTTTGGTCTACGCCGTGCGATTCGGAGTAGGTGGCGTTGGCTTTGCGGCGTCCCATCGAGGCCAGGTCGTAGCGTTTGCCGCCGCAGATTTGCGAGTCGAACACGCCCAGCAGGGCGGCTTGCAGGTTTTCGCGTTTGCTGACGTCGAAGTTGACCTTGTCGCTGTCGACCACCCAGTCCAGGTTGCGCCAGACTTCGCAGCCGTACAGTTTTTCGGGGCGTTCATCTTTTGGCAGGCGGCGGATGGCGGCGATGACTTTGAGTGCGACACCGATGTGGGTGTCGTGCTTGTCTGCCAGGTTGTGGGTGTAGACGAATTGCGGTTTGGTGATTTTGAGCAGTGCCAGGAAATCTTCGATGCCGCGTTCGTCCTTGCCGTCCTTGATGAATTTGCTGGGGTAATCGAGCATGACTTGGGCGGCGTATTCGCCGACGAAGGCGGCCTTGAATTGTTCCTTGAAGCGCACGCGGCGCATTTCTTCATCGCTGTAGTCTTTGTACAGGTCGTCGCGCGGAGAGCCGCGTCCGTCGGTGACAACCACGCCGGTAAACCACTGGTCATTTTGCTGGAAGCAGGTCAGGATGGGTTCGGCGGCCATGATTTCGAT
>JAWOIR010000178.1:0-34260 GCA_046484545.1 Anaerolineales bacterium | reverse complement strand
CCCGCCGGGGGTGACCTGCTTGTGGACGCCATGGCCGCCAACCTGCCTGACGCGGCCAACCACAAACTGTACTTTGACTTCGGCACCGAAACCCTCGACGAGACCTACGAACCCTTCCAGCGCCGCATGGACGAGCACCTGAAAAAAGCAGGCTACGAAGAAGGCCGCAACTGGCTGACCCGCAAATTCGAAGGCGCCGAACACTCTGAAGCCTCCTGGCGCGAGCGGGTCGATATTCCATTGGCGTTTTTGTTGATGGGTGGATAAATCGTTATTGTTTTGGGCCGCAAAAATCCCCCACTTCGACATCCCCCAGAGCGCGGCGTAGGTCGGCGGATTTCAGGATGATGCCGATATTCGGGACGCCCGACCCCATCGAAACTTCCTCGTGGACGAAAACCCCCGTATCCGCTATGACCCGAATCCTGGTCGCCGTTCCGAAAGGCGCCACCGTCCCGATGCGATACCCGGTGACTTCCAACACCTCGGCCTCCGTCGCCAGGCTGATACGGCTCAAACCAAGATAGCGGCGCAGTTTCGGCCACGAGATTTGGGCCAGGCCCGCCATCAGCACCATGACAAATACCCCCGCCCGGATGCGAAAAACGATACTGCGAACCACCTGCTCGGGCGATTGTCCGCGCTCGACGGCGGCCTGTTCTAGCGACTGAATTTGCCTGGGGTGAGCAAATTCACGGTGCGGAATACTCATCTCTCGTAAAACTTGTGCAACGGGTGTCATGCTGGCGACTATACCACGAAAGGTTTTGACATCACGCTTAATTTGGCGTATAGTAAAAGCATCAATAATTTTTCGGCTCTTTGATTATTTCGGTGATAAGTTCCCGTATTTCGGGGTGTGAGCCGCGCGCCTTACACCCCGAAATACGGCCTTCTTCACGGTAAATATCAGAGGACCTATTTTTCACAGGAGGCTTTTATGTTGGCGATGCAGGTTCTTGCAGCAGGCGCAGAAGAACCAGGTCTGGGTTGGCTGGTTTGGGTTGTGCTGGCAGTCTTTGTCCTGATGGTTTTCCTGGGCTGGCTGGTGTGGAGCAAAGGTTGGCTCAAGCAGGAAGAAGAAGTTTCCCGCGATGTTTATGCCCATGCGGAACATGAACATGTTGAGCATGTTGAAACCGTCGTTCACGCCGAACCAGCTGCCCCCGATGACCTGACCACCCTGGAAGGCATCGGCCCGAAGGTTGCCAAATTGCTCGCAGACAATGGCATTCCCACTTTTGCCGCCCTGGCTGAAGCCGACTTGGATAAGTTGCGCGAATTGCTGGTCGGCACCGGGTATCAGTACATGGAGCCCGCCGGTTGGATTGACCAGGCCAAACTGGCTGCCGCGGGCGACACTGAAGGCCTGCAAAAGTTACAGGATGAATTAAAGGGCGGGCGCTACACAGGCTAACCCATATACAAAAACAGAAAACAGGGAAATAGGTCACACCTATTTCCCTGTTTTCTGTTTAGCAACAAACCAGAACCTACATCCAGCCGCCGGTCCTTCTGCGATTGCGAATCTCGTCTTGCAGGGCGGTCAGCATGTCAAGGAAGGAAGACCTGTCCATTGGGTTGCCTTGCGTGGTCTGCTCTTCCAGGCGCGCAAGCATGTAAACTACCCATGAAAGCCAGGTGCGCGGGTCGCTTTGTCGGCTGGCGATTAATTTGGCTACAGCGGTCAGTTCTTCCCGGAGTTCATCTTCTCTACTCATTGAACACGCTCCTTCGCGGTGTCGGTTATGAAAAGCAAGTTGCTTCTATTTTATCACTGCAAGCGGCAAAATCCTGAGGTGATATTTGCCGTAAAGAAGGCCGCATTTTGGGTATGGGCGCGCGTTCGCGCGCTCATACCCAAAAATGTGGGGACTTATCACGGGAATTCCTAAATAGACATTGTTTTTAGCGTTCAAACAAAGCCCGTTGCAGGAAATCGGTAACACGTCGTTCATATTCGTCGGGGCTGGCTTGTAAAAATCCGCCATGCCCGGCGTTTCGGATGACCAGGATTTCTTTTGGCTGCGCGGCGGCCTCGTATAACTGATATACGTTCGAGACCGGCACAAGGTTGTCCTGCGCGCCATGCACCAGCAAAACGGGACGCGGACTGATTTTCCCAATGTCGTCAATGGGGCGTACCTGCCGAATCTGCATCCCGGATTGTTGCTCCCCGAAAAAGACCACCAGCGGGGCAAACGGGAAGGCCGGCAGCCCCGTCAACTGCTTTATGCTTGCGCTGACATTGTCTTCGAGCGAGGTATAAGCGCTTTGGGCGATGACTGCGCTTATCGCGGGGTTACGCGCCGCGGCCAGGATTGCCGTCGCCCCGCCCATCGAGTGACCAAAGACCGCGACTTTGTCCGCATCTACACCCGGCTGGGAGATGACGAACGCGACCGCGCCGTCCACATCGCGGGCTTCCTGAAGCCCCATCGTCGTTATCTCTCCGTCGCTGACCCCGGAGTTGCGCAAATCGAACAACAGCATTCCATAGCCATGCCGGTGCAACATGCTGACATCGTCCCAGAACATGCCGCGATTTGAACCCAGTCCGTGAACGAAAATGACCACCGCGCCGTTTTGGGTCGGGATGTACCAGCCGCGCAGGGTCAGCCCATCTGACGAGGGGAAACTGACCTCTTGGTAATCTGTAATGCCCGCTGATTCGGGTACGCGGGTAACTGGCACACGAGATGGCCTGACAATATCGCTGGCGCGTGAATAAGCCAACCAGGTTCCGCTCCCGCCCAGTACCAGCGTGAAGATGAGCGCGCTGGAGATGGCAAACTTCCACAAAGCGCGGACAGGCAGACGGTGGGAATCCGTCGAGAGACGTTTTGCGAGTGCGGATGCGGCTGTCCCGAAGGCGGCCAGGCAGAGAAGCCCGACGATGGCCTGCAGGACGGGCGAGCGGACTTGCGATTCCAGCCAAAGGCCGATTCCTGCGGCGACCGTTAGCAGGAGGGACAGGGCAATCAACCTGCTGGAATGCAACGCTTTACCAATGCTCATAGCGGACGAGTTCCGAGAGCGGCTTGCGGGTTTTTTCCTGTGGCTGGTCGGCGGGATAGCCCAGTGGGGTAAAGATGACCGCTTCGACATCCTCTGGCAGGCGTAACACCCGCCGGGCGGCCTCGACGTTGAAAGCCGCAATCCAGCATGTGCCCAGCCCCAGGTTGGCTGCTGCCAGAATCAGGTGGTCGGCCACGATGGCGGCGTCAACCATGCGGGCGTTGAATTGGTCGCTCTCGCGCACCCAGGCCTGGGAGGCCACCGCGCAGACGGCAATCACCAGCGGGGCCTGCACAAACCAGGGGCGAGGGTAGATTTGTCCGATTTCCGCTTCACGTCCGGCGGTGTGCAAGACCACCACCTGAAAGGGTTGGCGGTTGGCGGCGGTTGGGGCCAGACGAGCGGCTTCGAGAACGGCCTGCAGTTTTTCATCTTCGACCGGGTCGGGGCGATAGGCCCGGACGCTGTAACGGCTGTGAATCAATTCTGTAAACTCCATGCTGACACTCCTGTTAACTGTTTGGGCTGGGTATTTCGGGTTATTGTTCTTGTTTGCGCAAAGTGGTACAATCGTTGCAATTTCATTACGATATGGAGGGGTTATGGCCAAGCATACCGGAAACGGTACAGTGCCGCCTTTTATTGAACCATCCACAAAACCTGTCAAAAGAAGCCCGGCTGAAGAAAGGAAACGCCGGGGATTGAGTCATGTCACCATGTTGTTGGGCTGGATTGCTTTGACAGTGGCAATGGTTGGCGGTGCCAAATTACTTTGGGATATTCTAACCGAAGGCTTCTTGCTCGAAGGGGTTTGGGCCAAGGTCATCTCGCTGGGGCTGACCTTTTTATTGGGGTGGATTGTCTCGCTGGTGTGCATCAGGTCGTTTAGCAATCTGGTTTTGCCGCTGTTAATCCAAATTTATATTTTTCTGATAGTTGCTGGAATTCTGGTTCTGTATGGCCGTGTCGTTTATAAATTGTATACGGAAACTTATGTTGCCGGTCAGCATGATATACGCTACTCGTTGGCGATTGGCATTGGCTTTGCTATTCTGGTTGGGCTGCATCTGCTGATAGAAGACCACGACTTGCGGCCTTTCTCGATTCCCTTCCTGATAGCCGGTGTGCTGCATCTTTCGGGGATGGTGTTTCATTATGTTTTTATGAATGGAGACCAAAAGAACATTTTGGGGGACGTATATTTTTTTGGAGTGGTCATGTTGATTTCCCTCCTGATGCTGGCACATTTTGGTATCTTCAACCCACATCGCAGTTTGATTGCCCGATTTTTTGACAAAAATGGTCACACACTTCAGCCTGGAAGCCAATAATCGTAGTAAGATTAAACGATTTTCCCTGCACCTTGCAGGAAAATGACTCTCTGATATTTGCCGTAAAGAGCCAGGAAAATTGCATCTCAGGAGAAGCAAGTTTGTTTGATAATTATCATTACCGCACTGCGGTTGAGGATTTTTACTCAGCGCATCAAAAAGCAACCCTGGAAGAACTACTTGCTAATTTACAGGGCAAGTCGAATGAGTTGTTATCTTTTGATGAAGTTGCCAAACAACTAAAACTTCATACACGCATCGAGCGTGGCATCCAGACTATCCCGTTGGATGCTATTGTCGGAAGTGTGGGGCGTTACATCGACTTTACACGCACCTTCCTGCCGCGCAACTCCAGCGATGAAGACCGCTGGGCGCGCGTAAAGGCCAGCCTTGCGCAGGATGGATTTCCTCCCATTGATGTTTACAAAGTCAGCGATGTTTATTTTGTGCTCGACGGCAATCACCGCGTTTCGGTTGCCCGCCAGGAGGGCTGGAAAACCATTCAGGCCCATGTCATTGAGGTGGACAGCGATGTCTCGCTGTCACCCGATACCCAGCCGGATGAACTCATCATCAAGTCCGAATATGCCCAGTTCCTGCGTGAAACCGGCCTGCCCCAACAGCGCCCCAACGTTGATTTGAGCGTTACCATCCCCGGCCAGTATGAAAAACTCAGGCAGCAAATTCATATTCACCAATATTATCGCGGCTTGGAATGGGAGAGGGATGTCCCATTTGAAGAGGCCATCCTTGATTGGTACGACAACGTCTATATCTCCCTGTCCGAGCGGATACGCGACCGGGGCTTGTTGCGCGCTTTCCCTAAACGCACCATCACCGACTTCTACCTGTGGGTGACCGAACATCGTGACGTACTCCAGGAAGAGTTGGGATGGAGCATTCGGGCCGAGGCGGTTGCGGATGTTTTGGCCAAAAAGACCGGCCCGGAAGCCGGACGCCAAAAAACCGGCACCTGGCGGCGCGCCAAAATAATGGAGCGCTACACCGAGACGCTTTTTAAAGACATCCTTGTCCCCCTAGGGATTGGCAACGCCGGTTGGCAGGCGATGGAGCAGGCTTTGGACGTTGCCCGGCGCGAGGGCGCAACCTTGCAGGGCTTGCACGTTGAGGATAGCAAGAAAAAACTAGACAGCCCCGAAACGCATGAATTGAAGGAGCGATTCAGCCAATCTTGCGAGGAAGCCGGGGTTAAGGGCAGCCTGGCTCTTGAAGTTGGCGACCCAACTGCGAAAATCCTGGAACGCTCCTCCCTGGTGGATTTAATCGTCTTGAAAGTATCTTACCCGCCCGCAACCGGGATTGCAGGGCTGGCCTCGCCGCTGCGCACCCTCATCATGCGCGCGGCCCGTCCGGTGCTGGCCCTGCCCGGCGACGCAATCCCCTGCACCGACGCCCTGTTGGCTTTCGATGGCAGTTCACGCGCCAAGGAAGCCTTGTTCCTGGCGACTTACCTGGCTGAGAGATG
Organism: Anaerolineales bacterium; assembly: GCA_046484545.1. Taxonomy (GTDB): domain Bacteria; phylum Chloroflexota; class Anaerolineae; order Anaerolineales; family Villigracilaceae; genus UBA8950. Next base: position 28,425 of record JAWOIR010000178.1, on the reverse strand, counting down.
GGATGTCAACCTGACCGTCTTTACCGCCCTGGATAACGCCAAACTCTCGTCTTCCACCCAGGACGAAGCGCGCGCTTACTTGGAGTTGCACGAAATCCAGGCCGAGTATGTGGTCGAAAAAGGTCCCACCGATTCTGTCCGCCAGGTCATCCAGGAGCGTGGTATCAACCAGATTATCATGGGCGGCTACAGCGGTTCTGCGCTCAAGGAATTTTTTGTCGGCAGCAATGTCAGCCTGGTATTACGGGAATCAAAAATACCGATCCTGATTTGCCGTTAGGCCCTTTGGGAATTCCCGTGGTAAGCCCCCGAATACGGCATCCTTCACGGCCAATATCAGAACCAACCTTTAATTGCTTGACTTATCCCCCATTTGCGGTAAAATCTTAGTTTGCCATCATGCAGCGTAGCATGGTGGTTGTATTGTTTTCCCAAGCAAACCACTTTTAGGAGCGTTCGATGTTGCCTGCCCTACCTACCAAAAATTATGCCCGCATTTATGTCGACCTGAAATTACCCAACCTGATTGAAGTGCAACTGGATTCCTTCGAGCGGCTCAAACGTGACGGTCTCGGCGATTTGTTCCATGAAGTTTCGCCGATTGAATCGTACAACAAAGGAATGAAGTTGTATTTTCCCAGTCGCGGGCCTGAATCGCAGCAGTGGGGGCTAAAATACTGGTTTGGCGAACCCAAATACACCATCGAGGAATGCGTCGAGCGTGACCTGACCTATTCCTGCCCCTTGTACGTTTCCGTCCTGCTGGCCGGGCCGGATGTGCCTGAACCTGTTAAGCAGGATATCTTCCTCGGCGATTTCCCCGAAATGACCGAGAAAGGCACCTTTATCATTAACGGAACCGAGCGTGTCGTCGTTTCGCAGTTGATTCGCTCCCCTGGCGTTTACTTTGAAGCCCCCTCTGACCGCGCCACCGCCCGCCGCCTGGCGATGGCAAAACTCATCCCGGACCGCGGCGCATGGATGGAATTTGAGACCCGCAAAAACGACTACATCATCCTGAAATTCAACCGCAAGCGCACCGTTCCGATTACCGTTTTCCTGCGCGCTCTGGCCGCTGTGGATGACGGCATCGTTGACTCGCCCCTCAAGTACGGCACAGACGAGGAAATCATCTCGCTCTTTTCGGATGTGGACAACAACCCCGAACGTATGTTCATCACCTCGACCTTGCGCCAGGAACCGGAATGGGAACTGAGCGGCGGCATGACAATTGCCGAAGCTGCCCTGATTGAATTTTTCAAAAAGATGCGCCCTGGCGACCCCGCCACGCTCGAAAATGCCCGCGCTTTTCTGGAGGAGCAACTCTTCGACCAGCGCCATTACGACCTGGAGCGGGTTGGCCGCTACAAACTCAATCAGAAACTCGACCTGGAAATTCCCATCACGCACCGCAATATTACCAAGCAGGACATCATCCGCCTGGTGCGGCGCATGATTCTCATTAATAATGAAGTAGAGCCCCCCGACGATATAGACCACCTCGGCAACCGCCGCGTCAAGACCGTTGGCGAACTCATCCAGAACAAACTGCGCATCGGCCTGCGCCGCATGGAGCGCGTCATCAAAGAGCGCATGTCCATTCGCGACCAGGAGCAACTCTCCCCGGTGACGCTGATTAACATCCGCCCGGTGGTGGCGGCCTTGCGCGAATTCTTTGGCTCCAGCCAGTTGTCGCAGTTCATGGACCAGACAAACCCGCTGGCCGAATTGCGTCACAAGCGCACGCTCTCAGCCTTGGGACCGGGCGGTCTGCGCCGTGAGCGCGCCGGTTTCGATGTCCGTGATGTGCATCACTCACACTATGGACGCATCTGCCCGATTGAAACGCCCGAAGGCCCCAACATTGGTCTGATTGGCCGCCTGGGTTCGTTTGCGCGCGTCAACGAGTACGGCTTTATCGAAACGCCTTATCGCCGGGTTATCAAAAGCCTGCCTGCAAACTCCATCGAACTGGTGGGGCGCACCCTGCGCGAAGACATTTCGGCCAAAGACAAGGTGATTGCCAAAGAGGGCGACCTGATTGATGAAGCCCTGGCGAAGAAACTTACCAGCCAGGGGCGCGACGTGCTGGTTGTGCCGTTTGTCTCTGACCGTATCGAGTACCTTTCCGCCGATGCTGAAGACAAATTCATCATCGCCCAGGCCAATGCCCCGTTGACCGACCACAAGGAATTTGTGCGCGAACGAATTTCCTGCCGCTATCACTCTGGTTTCATTTTTGCCAGCCCCGAAAACCTGGATTACATGGACGTGGCTCCAAACCAGGTTGTTGGTATCAGCGCCGGTCTGATTCCCTTCCTTGAACACGACGACGCCAACCGCGCCCTGATGGGGTCAAACATGATGTCGCAGGCTGTTCCTTTGGTGCGGCCTGAAGTCCCGTCTGTTTCGACCGGCATGGAATTTTACGCCGCCCTTGACTCTGGCCAGGTGATTGTGGCCGAAGCCGATGCCGAAGTCATTTCAGTGACCGGCAAGGAAATTGTCGTGCGCGATAACGACGGCACGGTGCGCCCTTACCAGTTGCGCAAGTACCAGCGCTCGAACCAGTCCACCTGCATTGACCAGCGTCCGGCGGTGGTCAAAGGTCAAATCATCAAGAAGGGCGATATCATCGCCGATTCGTCTTCGACCGAGGGCGGCCAACTGGCGCTCGGCCAGAACGTGGTTGTGGCTTTCCTGTCCTGGGAGGGTGGCAATTTTGAAGATGCCATCCTGCTTTCGGAACGCCTCGTCCAGGAAGACCGCTTCACCTCGGTTCACATCGAAAAATACGAGGTCGAGGCGCGCGATACCAAACTTGGTCCCGAAGAAATCACCCGCGACATCCCCAATGTCGGTGAAGACGCGGTCAAAGACCTCGACGAGAGCGGCATCATCCGCATCGGCGCAGAAGTGGGCCCGAACGACATCCTGGTCGGCAAGATTACGCCTAAAGGCGAAAAAGAACTGACCCCTGAAGAACGCCTGTTGCGCGCCATCTTCGGCGAAAAATCGCGCGATGTGAAGGATACCTCGCTGCGTATGCCGCACGGCGAGCGCGGCAAGGTGGTGGACGTGAAGGTCTTCACCCGTGAAGATAACAACGACCTTTCCGCCGGTGTCGATATGATGGTGCGTGTTTCGGTTGCCCAGCGCCGCAAGATTACCGCAGGCGACAAAATGGCCGGACGCCACGGCAACAAGGGCGTTGTCTCACGGGTTGTGCCGGTTGAGGATATGCCGTATCTTGAAGATGGCACCCCGATTGACATCATCCTGAATCCGCTGGGCGTGCCGGGCCGTATGAATATCGGTCAGGTGCTTGAAGTCCATCTCGGTTGGGCCGCCAAACGTCTTGGTTTCCGCGCTGTGACCCCGGTTTTCGATGGTGCGCGCGAACTTGAAATCGAGGCCGAACTGGCGCGCGCCTGGTTGGTGGACGAAGCCTGGCGCCAGGCCTGCGCTGCCGGTTGGGAATGGTTGAGTTCCCAGGAGTATGACCCCGCCAGCATCCGCGACGATGACGAAGTCCGCCTGCTTTACCTGGAGAATTGGTTGGGCGATAAAGGCTATGATGTGGCCCGCCTTATCAGCGATGAAAACTATGCCCGCCTGATGACCATGCGTCAGTGGATGATTGAGCATGGCTACACTCCTGAAGAATTGATTAGTTTTGAAAATGTCGCTTTCAGCCGCGAGGAAGATGACAAAGATGTGAAGGCTATTAATGTATGCCTGCGTTTGTGGATGAAGGTGATGGGCGTGGATGAGGAAATTGCCGATGAAGATTTGGCCGTCCGTGCCAACCAGGTAATGATTGACACCGGCATCCCGGTCCCGACCCTGGGCAAGCAAATCCTGCGCGATGGCAAAATCGGCGACCCCTACGACCAGCCGGTGACGGTCGGTGTGATGAATGTACTTAAATTGCATCACCTGGTCGAAGACAAAGTCCATGCTCGCTCGACCGGCCCATACTCGCTGGTAACCCAGCAGCCGCTCGGTGGTAAGGCCCAGTTTGGCGGCCAGCGCTTCGGTGAAATGGAAGTTTGGGCGCTCGAGGCCTACGGCGCGGCCTATACCTTGCAGGAAATGTTGACCGTCAAGTCGGACGATGTGCAAGGGCGCGTCAATACTTACGAGGCGATTGTCAAGGGTGAACCGATTGAAGAGCCGAGCATTCCGGCTTCGTTCCGCGTGCTGGTCAAGGAACTCCAAAGCCTGGGCCTGTCCGTTGAGGCGGTCAACGAGAGCGGCGAACTGGTCAAATTCGGCAAAGACGAGGAAAAATCTCATCCGCCCAGGTATGATACTGGCCTGTTGGGCATTGGAGACGACCTGGAAAAGAAACTCGCCCGAAAATAAGCGTAATTTTTCTTGACGCTGAAGCAAGCGTGTGATAAAATCCACTTTCGTTGCCCTAAAGGTTAGAATAACCGGATTGCGCAAAACAAGTGAGGCCATCTGGCAAGAAAAAGATGGCCTCACTCTTTGACTGTCAATTGTACCCTTTCACCAAACAAGCAATATTTTTTCGGAGGCGAGCGTGCCCACAATTAATCAACTGATTCGCAAAGGACGCCAGACCAAAAAGGTCAAGTCGAAATCCCCGGCGTTGCAGTACACTTTCAACTCGATGAGCCAGCGTCGCGTACGTCGCGCAGGCGGCGCTCCGCAGAAACGCGGCGTCTGCACGGTTGTCAAGACCATGACGCCCAAGAAGCCGAACTCGGCGCTGCGCAAGATTGCCCGTGTGCGCTTGAGCAACGGCATTGAAGTGACCGCTTACATTCCCGGTGAAGGCCACCAGTTGCAAGAGCACTCGGTGGTGCTGGTGCGCGGTGGTCGTGTGAAAGATCTGCCCGGTGTGCGTTATCACATTGTGCGCGGCTCCCTGGATACGACCGGTGTCGGCAAGCGCCGCCAGGGTCGCTCCAAGTATGGCGCCAAGCGTCCCAAGTAATTTTTTCGTGATTTTGGAGAAAAGCAATGCGTAGAGGAACTCCCCCTGAACGACCTGTCGCGCCCGATAAGCGCTACAACAACCTGAGCCTGGCTACCTTTATCCAGCACATGATGCTGAGCGGTAAGAAGAGCCTGGCCCAACGCTTGATGTATGAAACCCTGGACCTGGTTCAGGAAAAAACCGGCAAGCCTGGAATCGAGATTTTTGAGACAGCGATGAAAAATGTTTCACCTGTCATGGAAGTTCGCCCGCGCCGTGTGGGTGGTGCTACCTATCAGGTCCCGATGGAAGTTCCCGCTGACCGCCGCCTGACCCTGACCATCCGCTGGATTCTGACCGCCGCTCGCGCCCGCTCCGGGAAATCTTTTCCCGAAAAGCTGGCCGCTGAATTTATGGATGCCGCTTCCAGTCAGGGAGCTGCTATTCGTAAGCGTGAAGAAACCCATAAGATGGCCGAAGCCAACCGCGCTTTTTCGCATTATCGCGCATAGTATTTGCGTTAGTATCTGATTGTAGAGGAATTTTTAATGGCGCGTAAGCACCCGCTTGAGAAGTATCGTAATATTGGCATCATTGCCCATATCGATGCCGGTAAGACGACCACTACCGAGCGAATCCTTTTTTATACCGGTAAAACTCACCGCATCGGCTCGGTTGATGACGGCACGACCGTCACTGATTGGATGGCACAGGAGCGCGAACGAGGGATCACCATTGTTTCTGCTGCCGTATCGGCGGAGTGGAAGGGCTATCAATTTAATTTAATTGATACGCCTGGTCACATCGACTTTACCGCAGAAGTTCAACGCTCCCTGCGCGTTTTGGATGGCGGCGTGGTTGTCTTTGACGCCGTTCAGGGCGTTGAACCGCAGTCTGAAACCGTTTGGCGTCAGGCTGACCGCTACAGCGTTCCGCGTATCTGCTTTATTAATAAGATGGACCGTGTTGGCGCTTCCTTTGAGCGCTCGATTGAATCAATCCGCCAGCGTTTGGGCGCAAACCCGCTTCCCATGCAATTGCCCATCGGCTCTGAAGCCTCTTTTAATGGCGTGGTTGACCTGCTAGAAATGAAAGCTGTTTTCTGGGACGATGAAATGGGCCGCGAACCGCGCGTGGACGACATTCCTGCCGGCCTGGTTTCCCAGGCTGAAGAAATGCGCCAGAGTCTGGTTGAAAAAATTGCAGAAACCGACGATGAGCTGACCCTCAAATACCTCGAAGCCGAGGAAATCTCAGTCCCTGAACTCAAGGCTGCGCTCCGCCGGGCTGTGATTGACGGCAAGGCCAATCCGGTTTTCTGTGGTTCGTCCCTCAAAAACAAGGGCGTTCAATTGGTGCTGGATGCGGTCATTGACTACCTGCCCTCCCCGCTTGATATTCCGGCGGTTCACGGCTACGACCCTGATGACGCTGAGAAATTCATTGAACTGACCGCAACCGACGATGGCCCATTGGGCGCGCTGGTCTTTAAAATTGTTACTGATCCCTATGTGGGCCGCCTGGCTTACTTCCGTGTTTACTCCGGTGTTCTGGAGCAAGGCTCAATGGTCAATAATACGACCAAAGGCAAGCGCGAACGCATTGGCCGCCTGATTCGTATGTATGCTGATCGGCGCGAAGACATTACCGAAGTCCGTGCCGGTGATATTGCCGCCGCGCTCGGTTTCAAAGAATCCAGCACCGGTGACACACTTTGCAACAACAAGGACATGGTCCTTGAAAATATTTCCTTCCCTGAACCGGTCATTACGATTGCCGTTGAGCCGAAAACCACCGGCGACCAGGAGAAGATGGGCGAGGCCCTGCGCAAACTTTCAGAAGAAGACCCTACATTCAGGGTCCGCTCTGACGAAGCCAGCGGCCAAATCCAGATTTCCGGCATGGGTGAATTGCACCTGGATATTATTGTTGACCGCCTTAAGCGCGAGTTCAAGGTGCAAGCCAATGTCGGCAAGCCGCGTGTTGCTTACCGCGAGTCGATTACCCGCAAGGTCGACAAAATTGACCACAAGTACGCCAAGCAATCCGGCGGACGCGGCCAGTACGGTCATGTTGTCTTTTTGATGGAGCCGGGCGAACGCGGTTCGGGCCTCGTTTTTGAGAACAACATCATCGGTGGCTCTGTTCCCAAGGAATATATTCCTGCCATTGAAAAAGGCGTCCGCGAAGCTGCTGAAAGTGGCGTCATCGCGGGTTATCCGGTTGTGGATTTGAAAGTCAGCCTGTTCGATGGCTCGTATCATGAAGTTGACTCGAATGAAATGGCCTTCAAGATGGCGGCTTCCATGGCATTCAAGGAAGGCGTCCAGCGTGGTGGCGGCGTTTTGCTCGAGCCGATTATGAAAGTCGAAGTTGTCATCCCTGAAGAATATCTTGGCGATGTCATCGGACAACTCAATAGCCGCCGCGGCATGATTCAGGGTATGGAAATCCGCCCTGGCAATGCCCAGGCCATCAATGCAATGGTTCCGCTGGGTGAAATGTTTGGTTATGCAACCGAATTGCGTTCCGCAACCCAGGGACGCGGCGTTTTCTCGATGGAATTTGACCACTATGCGCCTGTCAGTGAGGCAGTTGCGCAAGGCATTCTCAACTAAGTAATTTTTCCAAGTATAAACAAGGAGATTATCCAATATGGCGAAGCAGAAATTTGACCGCAGCAAACCGCATCTGAACGTGGGCACGATGGGACACATCGACCATGGGAAGACGACCCTGACGGCGGCGATAACAAAAGTAGCCGGTTTTGCCGGTGGCGCAGTCTTCAAAGCCTACGACCAGATTGACAACGCGCCGGAAGAAAAAGCGCGCGGTATTACCATCAACATTGCACACGTCGAATACCAGACCGCCAACCGGCACTATGCCCACGTGGACATGCCCGGTCACCGCGACTACATCAAGAACATGATTACCGGCGCGGCCCAGGTAGATGGTGCCATTCTGGTTGTGGCCGCCCCCGATGGCCCGATGCCGCAGACCCGTGAGCACGTCCTGCTGGCCCGCCAGGTGGAAGTGCCCTCGATCGTTGTCTTCCTGAACAAAGTTGACCAGATGGACGACCCGGAACTTCTGGAACTGGTCGAACTGGAACTGCGCGAACTGCTGGTTAGCTACGGCTTCCCTGGCGACGAGACCCCGATTGTGCGCGGCTCAGCCCTGAAAGCCCTGGAATCGACTTCGACCGACCCGAGTGCCCCCGAATACGAGTGCATCCATGAATTGCTGCGTGTGGTGGATGAATACATCCCCGAACCGGAGCGCGAAGTGGACAAACCCTTCATGATGGCCGTCGAAGACGTGTTCTCGATCAAGGGGCGCGGCACGGTAGTAACCGGACGTATCGACCGCGGCATCGTCAAAGTTGGCGAACCGATTGAAATCATCGGCCTGCGCGACACCCAGAACTCGGTTGTGACCGGCGTGGAAATGTTCCACAAACTGCTGGACGAAGGTCGCGCTGGCGACAACGTTGGCTTGCTGCTGCGCGGTATCGAGCGCACCGACGTGGAACGCGGCCAGGTGCTGGCCAAGCCGAAGAGCATCACCCCGCACAAGAAATTCCTGGCGGAAGTATACGTCTTGAAGAAAGAAGAAGGCGGCCGTCACAAGGCATTCTTCTCTGGCTACCGCCCGCAGTTCTACATCCGCACGATGGATGTGACCGGCAACATCACCCTGCCCGAGGGCGTCGAGATGGTCATGCCGGGTGACAACGTCAACCTGACGGTGGAACTGATTATCCCGGTTGCGCTGGAACAAGGCTCCAAATTCGCCATCCGCGAAGGCGGCCTGACCGTCGGCGCCGGTGTCATCACCAAGATTCTTGAATAGGTGTAAAAAGACATGTCGAAGCAGAAAATCCGCATCCGCTTGAAGGCGTATGACCATCGTGTGCTTGACCAGTCGGCCAAGCGTATTGTCGAAACCGCTGAACGTTCTGGTGCCCAAGTTGTTGGGCCTGTACCCTTGCCAACAAAGAAAGAACGGTTTACAATACGACGCTCCGCTTTTATCGACAAGGATTCGCACGAGCATTTTGAAATCCGCACCCATAATCGTCTGATTGACGTTCTGGACCCTGATTCAAAGACGATTGACATGCTGATGCGGCTTAATTTGCCTGCCGGTGTCGATATCGAAATCAAAATTTAGTGGTGTAGTTTTTTAGAAGAAAACTGGTCGGTTAGTCTTCTCCATGAGGGCTAACCGACTTAAAACGGTAACGCAAGCGCGGGCTTGTTCGTAGGCCCACAAAATATGCGTCGCGGCAAGCGCGCGGACTACGTTACCGGGAGATGATGCAGCCACAAAGCCCAGGCTGACAGTCTCGTCGTCGGACAGTGTTTTTTCCCTGTCCCACAATATCTTTAGAAGGAGAAAATAGAGTATGTTGAAAGGGCTTCTTGGTAAGAAGATTGGTATGACCCAAGTCTTCGATGATAAAGGCGCGGCTTTTGCTGTCACGCTTATCGAGGCTGGGCCTTGCTATGTTACCCAAGTACGGCGTCCAGAGAAGGAAGGTTACTCTGCGGTGCAGCTGGGTTTTTCCGAAGTTCACCCCAAACGCTTGACCGGTGGTCAGTTGGGGCATCTCAAAACTTCTGAATCCCCCATCCTGCGTTTCCTGCGAGAGTTCCGCACGAAAACTCTGGATGTTTCTGTTGGTGACGTGGTCAAGGTTGATGTGTTTGCGCCTGGTGAACGTGTCGATGTGATTGGCACGAGTAAAGGCAAAGGTTTCGCTGGCGCTGTGAAGCGTTATCACTTCCGCGGCGGCCCGAAGACGCACGGTCAGTCTGACCGTCTGCGCGCTCCTGGTTCACGCGGCGCTGGCACAACGCCAGGGCGTGTCTATAAGGGCGCACGCGGCCCGGGTCACATGGGTGATGAGCGCGTTACGTCGCAGGGTCTCAAGGTCATCCTGGTGGATGCCGAGCGTAACCTTATTGGTGTTCACGGCGCTGTTCCTGGCCCCAAAGGCGGCCTGGTCATGATAAAGGAAGCGCGCAAGCAGTAGGCGCGATGAATGGGAGCATGTGCTATGAAGGTTGACGTTTTGAACATGGAAGGCCAAAAAGTAAAAGAGGTGGAGTTGCCTGCCGCCATCTTCGAGGCCCCAATTAATGTAGATTTGATGCATCAGGCGTATGTGCGCCAGATGGCCAATGCCCGTCTGGGCACGCACGATACCAAAGTGCGCGGCGAAGTCGCTGGCGGTGGCCGCAAGCCCTGGAAACAAAAGGGCACGGGGCGCGCCCGACAGGGTTCCATTCGCGCTGCACAGTGGGTTGGCGGTGGTCGCATCCACACCCCGCATCCCCGCAGCTATACCCAGCGGATGCCGCTCAAGATGCGGCGCGCCGCCCTGCGTTCTGCCCTGTCGGTGAAAGCCGCCGAAGCGGGCATTGTGGTGGTCGAGAACCTTTCGCTGCCCGAACCCAAGACCAAGTTGATGGCAAAAGCCCTCAACAGCCTGGCTGGTGACGCAAAAGCGCTGGTGCTGATTCCTGAGAAGAGCGCATCGTATGATGATGTTATTCGCGCGACGAACAACATTGCGGGCGCCAAAGTTCTTATTGCCGGATACCTGAACATCCGTGACTTGCTCAGTTATGACAAGATTGTTATGCCGGAGCAGGCCATCGATGCGCTGACGGCTCACTTAGGTTAGGAGCAGAAGCATGACAACGATTTATGATGTCCTGCGTCGTCCACTGGTGACAGAAAAGACCAATTACCAGAACAAACTTAATCAGTACACGTTCGTGGTGATTGACAATGCGACCCGCACCCTGGTCAAGGATGCGGTCGAGAAATTGTTTGATGTCAAAGTCGCCAATGTGAATATTATCAATACCCCGGCCAAGCGTGGCCGCCGCCGCAATCGTCGTTTGCTTGTTCGCCGCCCCGGCTACAAAAAAGCAATCGTGACCCTTGCGGAAGGCGAGACACTCTCGATTTTTGAAGGAGTGCAGTAATGGCTGTAAAGAAGTATAAACCCACAACGCCTGGCCAGCGTGGTATGACCGGTTATTCGTTCGATGAAATCACCAAGACGAAGCCGGAACGTTCGCTGATTATGCCTTTGCGCAAGACCGGCGGGCGCAACATGCACGGCCGCATTACCGTTCGCCATCACGGCGGTGGTCACAAGCGTTTCCTGCGCATTATCGATTTCAAGCGCGACAAGTTGATTGTTCCTGCCCGCGTTGCGGCGATTGAGTATGACCCCAACCGCACCGCCCGCCTGGCGCTCTTGCACTATTTCGATGGCGAAAAGCGCTATATCCTGGCCCCGGTTGGCCTACGCGTCGGCGATACCGTTGTCTCTGGCCCCAAAGCCGAGATTCGTCCTGGCAACTGCCTGCCGATTTCCAGCATCCCTGTCGGTACCATGATTCACAACATCGAGGTCAAGCAGGGCAAGGGCGGCCAATTGGTTCGTTCCGCCGGCACTTCGGCGCAGTTGCTGGCGAAAGAAGGTGAGTATGCCCAGGTGCGTATGCCATCCGGCGAAGTTCGCCTGATTTTGCAGACTTGCTACGCTACCGTCGGACAGGTCGGCAACCTGGAACACAGCAACATCAAACTGGGTAAGGCTGGCCGCAAAATCCACATGGGCATTCGCCCGACGGTGCGCGGTACGGCCATGTCTCCCCGCGACCATCCCCACGGTGGTGGTGAAGGCCGCCAGCCGGTTGGTATGCCGGGGCCCAAGTCGCCCTGGGGTAAGCCTACGCGCGGTTACAAGACCCGTAGGAACAAGCTGACCGATAAGTTCATTGTCAAGCGCCGCACTAAGAAGCGTCGCTAAAGCAAAAGAGAGTAGAAACTATGTCGAGATCGCTCAAGAAGGGGCCCTTCATTGCCCCGAAACTGTTGAAAAAAATCGAGATGATGAACCAGCGCGGTGACAAAAAGGTCGTTCGTACCTGGAGCCGGGCGAGTGTCATCTTCCCCCAGATGGTGGGGCATACCATTGCCGTTCATGATGGACGCCGCCATGTGCCGATTTATGTAACTGAAAACATGGTTGGACACCGTTTGGGTGAATTTGCCCCGACGCGCACCTATCGCGGTCATGTTTCGGAAAAATCTACGAGAGGGAAGTAAGCCATGGCAGAAATTCGCGCTCATTTGCGCTTCCTCCCTATTTCGGCCCAGAAAGTTCGCCTTGTGGTGGACTTGGTTCGCGGCAAAGATGCCAATTACGCGCTTGAAATGTTGCGTTTTGTCCCTAATCGCGCCGCCCAGCCGGTCCTGAAGTTGCTCAAGTCTGCTGTTGCAAACGCTGAAGAGAATCATGGCGTCAGCCGCGATGAGCTGTACGTGGTGACAATTTTCGCTGACGAAGCGCCCACCCGCAAGTGGCGTCGCTTTGGTGCGCGCGGTCGTTTCAAGCCGTTGTTGCGCCGCTCGTCGCATGTCACCATTGTTCTGAGCGAACGTGAGAACTAGGAAAGGTACGGAATAATTATGGGTCGTAAAGTACATCCGATTGGATTTCGCCTGGTCGTAACCCGTGGCTGGCAAGGCCGCTGGTTTGCCGAAGGCGCTCAGTATCGAGACCAACTTAAGCAGGATTTGGAAATTCGCGAGTTTGTCCAGACGATTGCCCCCCGGGCTGGCGTTTCACGGGTTGAAGTGGAGCGTTATCCGGGCAAGGTCAAGGTCACGGTTCACACCGCCAAGCCCGGCATCCTGATTGGTCGCAAAGGCGAAGGCGTCAAGAAGGTTCGTGAGGGCCTGACTGAACTGGTTGGCAAAAAGGTTGACCTGGACATCAAGGAACTCACCAATCCCGATACCGACGCCTACCTGATTGCCCGCAACATTTCAGACCAGTTGGAGCGTCGTATCGCTTATCGTCGCGCCATGAAGCGTGCCATCCAGCAGGCCATGCGCCAGGGTGCCGAGGGTATCAAAATCCAGGTATCCGGGCGTCTTGCCGGGGCTGAAATGGCCCGCACGGTCTGGCTGCGTGAAGGTCGTGTTCCCCTGCAAACCCTGCGCGCTGATATTGATTTTTCCCGCGCTGAAGCGTTGACCACCTACGGGCGCATCGGCGTCAAGGTTTGGGTCTATCGTGGTGAGATGAAGCAGGAAGTCGATGAGAAGGTTGAGTCGACTGAAGGTGTTTACGTTAGTGAGTAGAGATGGTTGGGTGTCTGAACGCTGTTCAGCCCCGCTGCTCTCTAATCTCGGTCACTTATTGAAAGAGGTTTAGCCATGTTAATGCCGAAACGTGTTAAATGGCGCAAGCAAATGCGCGGTCGCATGAAGGGCAAGGCCCTGCGCGGTGCAGAAGTTTCTTTTGGCGATTGGGGCTTGCAGGCCCTTGAACCCGGCTGGATTACCGCCCGTCAGATTGAAGCTGCCCGTCGTGTGATTGTGCGCGAACTGAAGCGCCGAGGCAAGGTCTGGATTCGTATTTTCCCGGCCAAGCCTTACACACAGCGTGCCGCCGAAACCCGCATGGGCAACGGCAAAGGCAGTGTGGAGTATTATGTTGCTGTCGTCAAACCCGGCAGAATGATGTTCGAAATCGGTGGCACGTCTTCCGACGAAGCCCTGCGCGCGCTCAAGCTGGCGCAGTACAAATTCCCGATTAAGACAAAAGTTGTTACCCGTCAAGATGCGGCTACAGGAGAGTAAGGAATGAAGTCAAAAGAAATCCGCGCTCTTTCTGTGCAAGAAATTGCGGCCAAAACTGATGATATGCGCCATGAGTTAATGAACTTGCGTTTTCAGCAAGTGGCCGGCCAGTTGACCGATACCAGCCGCGTGCGAACACTTCGCCGCCAAATCGCCCGCATGGAAACGATTCTGACCGAAAAGAAACGATTGGCGGAATAGGAAGGTATGCCATGAATAATCGTCGTCGTATGACTGGTGTCGTTACCAGCAACAAAATGCAAAAAACGGTGGTGGTGGAAGTGAAACGAACTTTCCGTCACCCTCTGTATCACAAGGTTGTTCACCTGAGCAAGCGTCTTAAGGCCCACGATGAATTGGGTTGCCAGGTGGGTGATGCGGTTCAGATTGTCGAAAGCCGCCCGATTTCGAAGCAGAAACATTGGGTGGTTGAAACAATTGTGAAGCGCGAAACCAAGACCGAAGATAGCGGCGTGGAGGTATAGACATGATTCAGCAAGAGTCTCGCCTAAAGGTCGCAGATAACAGCGGCGCTCGTGAGGTGTTGGTCATCCGCGTTTTGGGCGGCACCAACCGCCGCTATGCTGCCGTTGGTGATGTGGTTGTTGCCACCGTCAAGTCGGCTGCCCCGCAAGGCGCAGTCAAGAAAAGCGAACTTGTAAAGGTTGTAATTGTGCGTTGCGCCAAAGAGTGGCGTCGTGAAGACGGCTCTTACATTCGCTTCGATGATAATGCCGCCGTTGTCTTGGACACCGATGGGCAGAATCCGAAAGGGAGCCGCATTTTTGGCCCGGTGGCGCGTGAACTGCGCGAAAAAGGCTTTATGAAAATCGTTTCCCTGGCACCTGAAGTGTTGTAGGATGTATTGGAGTTGACGCCATGAAAGTGAAGATTAAAAAAGGTGATACCGTTGAGGTTATCAGCGGGCGTCTGGAAGACAAGGGCCGCCGTGGTGAAGTTATCCAGGTGTTGCCCGAAGACCATCGTGTTGTTGTGCAGGGCATCAACCTGCGCACCAAGCACCAGCGCCAGACCCAAACCCGCCAGGGTCGAACCATCAATCCTGGCCGCATCAAACTCGAAACAGCAGTTTCGATTGCCAATGTAATGCTGGTTTGTCCCAAATGCGATAAACCCTCGCGCATGGGCGTTGTTCGTGACGCAGAAGGTGCGCACCGACTTTGCAAAAACTGCCAGGCCTTGATTGACTAGCAGGCACTGGACAGGAGAGCGATGAAATGAATCGACTGAAAGAAAGTTATCTTAATGAAGCCGTCCCTGCTTTGACAAAGGCGTTCGAGTATGGGAACGTCATGGAAATTCCGCGCATCCAGAAGGTCGTTTTAAATGTCGGCCTGGGCGAAGCGATGGACAACCCCAAAGCGTTGGAGGCGGCTGTAGGCGACCTGGCAATTGTTACCGGCCAGAAGCCTATTCAAACCAAGGCGCGCAATAGCATCGCGAACTTCAAGCTGCGTGAAGGCCGCATCATTGGCGCGAAAGTGACCCTGCGTGGTGAACGCATGTGGGCTTTTCTCGACCGCCTGATTAACGTTGCCCTGCCGCGTGTGCGCGACTTCCGTGGGATTTCCCCGGATTCGTTCGATGGCCGGGGCAATTACACCCTGGGCTTGCGCGACCAACTCATCTTCCCCGAAATCGATTACGACAAAATCGACAAATTGCGTGGGATGGAAATTACTATTGTAACAACTGCAAAGAACGACGAGCATGCACGTGAAATGCTCAAGTTGCTTGGAATGCCTTTCAGGAAGGAAGCCTAAATTATGGCAAAGAAATGCATGACCTATCGTGAAACGCGCCGAAAATATCCGACTCGTGTGCGCAACCGCTGCAACCGCTGCGGTCGCCCTCGCGGCTATATTCGTCGCTTCGGCCTGTGCCGGATTTGCTTCCGTGAGTTAGCGCTGGAAGGCAAGATCCCCGGTGTTGTTAAATCATCCTGGTAAGCCGGGTGGAGGTGCTGAATGAGTGTTTCTGATCCGATTGCTGATATGCTGACCCGTATTCGTAACGCTGTTATGGTTGGTCAGCCAAGCGTAGCAATGCCATCTTCAAAAGTTAAGGCAGAAATTGCCAGAATATTTAAAGAAGAAGGCTTTATTGATGGTTTCGAGGTTGTTGAAGGCGAGAAACCTGGGCAACATGTGTTGCGCCTCAAGATTAAGTACACGGGCGAGCGCCGCGAGCGCAAAGCCGTCCTGACTGGTCTTGTGCGTGTCAGCCGCCCTGGTCGCCGCGTTTACACCAAGAAACAAGATATCCCCTGGGTGCTCTCCGGAATGGGTGTTGCCGTTCTCTCGACCCCCAAGGGTGTTATGACCGGCCAACGTGCCCGCCAGTTGGGCGTGGGCGGTGAAATCCTTTGTAAAATTTGGTAAGGAGGTGGTATTGTGTCTCGTATAGGACGCATGCCCATCACTGTCCCGGCTGGTGTGCAGGTAGATATCAAGGGCTACAATGTGAAAGTGAAAGGCCCCAAAGGCGAACTTCAGCGTGAATTTTCCCCGCTGGTTGACATCGCCATGGACGGCGCTGAAATCACTGTCACTCGTCGCTCTGATGCTCCTGCCGAGCGCGCCTTGCATGGGACATCAAGGGCTGTATTATTTAACATGATTCATGGTGTAAGTGAAGGTTTTGTCACTGTCCTGGAATGGGATGGCGTAGGTTACCGCGCTGAAATGAACGGCGCCAACCTCGTACTCCACATGGGCTACTCGCATCCGACAACATTTGAACCCCAAGATGGCGTTACTTATGATGTCGAGGCGAAAGCCCGCCAGATTAAAGTGATGGGACATAATAAAGAATCTGTCGGCCAAATAGCGGCAAATATTCGCAAGGTGCGCCCGGTTGAACCGTACCTGGGTAAAGGCCTGCGCTATCAAGGCGAAAAAATCCGCCGCAAAGCCGGTAAATCTGGGAAAGGGAAGTAAGCTATGGCGAATAAATCCCGTTCTGCGGCGCGTATTCGACGGCACGCCCGGGTGCGTAAAAATGTTTTCGGCACCCCTGAACGCCCTCGTCTGTGTGTTTTTCGCAGTTTGAACGATATTTATGCCCAGGTGATTGACGATAACGAAGGGCACACCCTGGTCTCAGCATCCTCGATAGACTCAGATTTGCGCGGCAAGATGGCCGGACTGAAAAAGGCCGAGCAAGCCCGCGAAATTGGTAAAGCGGTTGCTGAACGCGCTAAAAGCAAGGGAATCGATGCGGTCGTTTTCGACCGGGGTGGTTTCCGTTACATGGGCCGTGTCAAAGCCCTGGCTGACGGCGCGCGCGAAGGCGGCCTGGAATTCTAGGCTGGATGGAGAACGACAATGTCGGACTACGAAAAAAAGGTATTTGAACAAGAAGCACCCGAATTTGACGAGCGCGTCATCGAGATTGCTCGTGTCGCCAAAGTGGTAAAAGGCGGCCGTCGCTTCCAGTTTCGCGTGACGGTTGTCATGGGTGACAACAAAGGCAAGGTGGGCATGGGCATTGGCAAGGCCAACGCCGTGCCGGATGCCATGCGCAAAGCGACCGAGCGTGCCCGCAAGGATATGCATCAGGTTGCCCTGATGGGAACGACCATCCCCCACGAAGTGCTGGGGCGGGTCTCCGGCTCACGCGTTCTGCTCAAGCCGGCTTCCCAGGGTACAGGTGTTATCGCTGCTGGTGGCGTCCGGGCTGTGCTTGAAGCGGCTGGCGTGCGCGACATCCTGACCAAGTCGCTGGGCGGCTCCAACGTGCTCAACAGCGTGATGGCTACCTTTGACGCCCTCGATGCGCTCAAATCTCCGGCCACTGAAGCGGCTCGCCGCGGCAAGCCCGTTGAAGATTTGATGCCCTTCTGGGAGCGACGGAGGAAGAATGGCTAAAAAAACTGAAAAGAAGACTGTGCGCGTTACGCTGGTTAAAAGCCCGATTGGGTATCCTGAAACGCAAAAACGCACGGTTAAGGCGCTTGGTTTGCGCCGTATGAATCACACCGTTGAGCATGATGACGGCCCGGTTGTGCGTGGCATGCTCAAGAAAATTGTCCATCTCATTCGGATTGACGAGTAGGAGAAGCAATGAAACTCCATGATTTAATCCCCAATCCGGGTTCCAAGAAGAAGCGCAAGCGTGTTGGGCGCGGCATCTCGGCTGGCCAGGGTAAAACCGCCGGCCGCGGTACCAAGGGTGAAGGCGCGCGTTCCGGCCAGGGCGGTAACCTGTACCGTCAGGGTGGCAACCTGCCTTTCTACCGTCGTTTGCCCTTCATGCGTGGCGAAGGCTTCAGCCCGCTCAACAGGGTTGAGTACAACGAAGTTAACCTGGACCAACTTTCAGATGCCTTCAAGGCAAATGATGAAGTGACCCCCGAGTCCCTAGATTCGGTCAGCCTGGTGCGCGATATGCGCAATCCGGTGGTCGTCCTGGGACGTGGCGAATTGACAGTTCCATTGAAAGTGCGTGTTCATCGCGTCAGCGATGGCGCCAAGAGCAAGATTGAAGCCGCTGGCGGCTCGGTCGAACTCATCGCCTAAGGAGAAAGCTTTCTATGAAAAACACATGGACGGCCTGGCGCTACATGTGGAAGTCGGAAGAAATCCGTCGGATGCTGCTGGTGACACTTGGCTTGCTGGCGATTTATCGCCTGGCGGCCAATGTCCCGGCGCCCGGCATTGATGTCGTTGCGCTTGCGCAATTGAAGCAGATTATTCAGACTGAGGGCAGTTTTGTCCAGTTTCTGAATCTGCTTTCAGGCGGCACAATTGCCAACTTTTCCATCCTTTCGATGGGTGTCTATCCTTACATTACCGCACAAATTATCCTGCAATTGCTGATTCCCATTGTTCCTTCCTGGCAAAAGCGAATGCAGGAAAACCCCACCGAAGGCCGCAAATGGATGGAGCGAACAACGTACTATCTTGTGGTACCGATGTCTGCGCTCTCTGCTTTTGGTCAGATTAACATCTTCAACCAACTGACGCTTTCCAGTCCGCTTGGCAGGCCGGTGCTTGACTTCGGCTTCTCCGGGCCGCAACTCATCCCGTCGTTGACCGCGCTAATCAGCATGATGGCCGGCACCATGTTTGCCATCTGGCTTGGTGAGTTGATTTCTGAGTTCGGTATTCGCAAACAGGGCCTTTCACTGGTCATTTTTGCCGGTATTGTTTCGCAGATGCCCGCCAATCTGGCGCAGATTGTTGCCGATGAACAAAATCGCTATCTCCTTCTGGTTTTGATGATTGTGGTTATTGCCGCGACGGTTTTTGCGATTGTGTATGTTCAGGGAGGCCGCCGCTTCGTTCCGGTCATGTATCCGGGGCGGCGTGTTGGCAACCGCATGTCGATGCCAGTCAAGGCTTCGCTGCCCCTGATGGTCAACATGGCCGGCATGATTCCGCTGATTTTTGCCAGCGCCATCCTGCAATTCCCGGCTATTTTATCTTCCTGGTTCCTGACCAGCGAGAACGAAGCCATTCGGCAATTTGCGCTTGGCACACAGACCGCTTTTTCGCCCAACAACTCGGCTTACTGGATTATCTACTTTTTGATGGTGGTTGTCTTCGCCTTCTTCTACACCGATGTTTTGTTTACACAGCAGAACTATGGCGATAACTTGAAGAAAGCCGGGGCGCAAATCCCGGGTGTCGAGCGCGGCAAAAGGACGCAAGACTACTTGAGCAAGGTACAGCGTCGTATCACTTTGCCGGGCGCACTGTTTCTCGGTTTGGTGGCGGTCCTGCCATTTATCGTCAGCCTTGGTTTAGAGGCTGCCGGAATTGGAGGCGGCTTAGGCACTTCTTCCAGTTTGTTCCTTGCTTCGTCTTCCGGTTTGTTGATTGTGGTTGGTGTTGTCCGCGAATCCTTCGCGGTAATTGACGCAGAACTCAAATTGCACGGTTATCAAGACTCAATTCTGGTTCGATAAGCGAGAGGTGATTAATGCTCACTTATATCGTACTGCTTGGCCCTCCGGGAGCGGGAAAAGGCACGCAGGCGAAGGTTCTGGCCGAAAAATTTGGCCTGCCACACATTTCTTCGGGAGACATCTTCCGAGAGAACATTAAAAACAACACAGAGTTGGGTGTTTTGGCCCAGGAGTACATTAAGCAGGGTGAACTCGTTCCCGATGACTTGACCATCGAGATGATTCGTGAGCGCTTCTCCCGCCCGGACTGCGACAATGGTGCAATCCTGGATGGTTTTCCGCGTACTCCCGCCCAGGCTGATGCCCTGTGTACCATGCTCAAAGGCTTCAATGGTAAGGTCAACCTGGTCCCGTTCATTTCTGCACCACAGGAAGTTCTGATTGAACGTCTGGCCGGCCGTTGGTCTTGTCCCGCCGGGCATGTGTATCACGAAAAGTTCAATCCGCCCAAGCGGGCCGGTTTCTGTGACATCGATGGTTCTGAACTTTACCAACGCGATGATGACAAGGCTGAAATGGTCACTCATCGTATCGAGGTGTATCTAAACCAGACCACCCCCCTGATAGATTACTACAAAAAACGGGGTGTTCTTGTGGAAATTAACGGGTTTGCGTCGATTGATGAAGTCAGCAAGCAA
Source organism: Anaerolineales bacterium (assembly GCA_046484545.1). Taxonomy (GTDB): domain Bacteria; phylum Chloroflexota; class Anaerolineae; order Anaerolineales; family Villigracilaceae; genus UBA8950. The sequence continues at coordinate 8,228 of JAWOIR010000178.1, read as the reverse complement.
CTGTTAAAGTCGCTTGAAAGACCCGTGGAAGACAATTACAGGTGTTAAGCAATGTCTTGGGAGCGTGACATCATCTTGAAAAATCCGGCAGAAATAGCCATCATGCGCGAGGCCGGACGAATCAACGCTACCGTACACGCTACGCTCCGTGAATTGCTTAAACCAGGTGTTTCAACCGCCGAACTCGACGCGGCTGCCGAGGAAGTGCTGAAGAAACACGGGGCTGTCTCACCGTTCAAGGGCTATGGGCGTCCGCCTTTCCCGAATTCCATTACCACCAGCATTAACAATGAACTGGTGCATGGCATTCCAAGCCCGCAGCGTAAACTCAAAGAAGGCGACATCATCTCCATTGATTGTGGCACCTTTTTTGAAGGTTACGTTGCTGACTCGGCCTTTACCGCTGGAGTGGGTGAGATTTCGGCAAAAGCGCAGAAACTGCTCGAAGTGACCGAGCAGGCACTGTACGCCGGAATTGCTCAGATGCGCGTCGGGAAACGCACCGGCGACATCTCGGCGGCAATCCAGCAGTTCGTTGAAAACCATGGCTTCCATGTCACACGTGAATACACGGGCCATGGAGTCGGAAAAACCATGCACGAAGGACCACAAGTGCCCAATTACGGCAAGCCGGGAACGGGCATCCCCCTACGCTCAGGCATGGTGATTGCCCTGGAACCGATGGTGCTGGTGGGAACCCACCGCACCAAAGTAGGAGCAGACCGCTGGACGGTCGTTTCTGCCGACGGGTCACTAACGGCGCACTTTGAACACAGTGTTGCCGTTACCGAAGGAGAGCCTCTTCTCCTGACTGTCCTGTAACCCGTTGTTTCATCAGGCGCGTTCATTTCCGGCTTTGCGTCAAAATCGTCTCTGGACGAAATAGACGCTAGCAAGTATAATCAAGAATTTGATTGTCCCTGACACGAAAGTGTCATTCGTAAGGAGAAAAGCACTCATGAAAGTAGCACCTTCCATCCGTAAACGCTGCGCAAAGTGCAAAGTGGTTAAGCGCAGCGGCAGATTGTATATCATCTGCGAAAATCCCAGACACAAGCAGCGACAAGGGTAAAGAATATGGCAAGAATTGAAGGTATCGACCTGCCGCGCACCAAGCGCGTCGAAATTGGCCTGACCTACCTTTTTGGTATTGGGCCGACCCGTTCAAGTCAGATTCTGTCTGGCACAAACATCAATCCTGATACTCGTATCAAGGACCTGACGGAGTCTGAAGTTGCCGCCCTGCGCGAATACATCACCCAGAACTTCATTGTCGAAGGTGATTTGCGCCGCCAGGAGCAGTTGAACATCAAACGTTTAATTGAAATCGGTTGTTATCGCGGTATGCGACATCGCCGTAATTTGCCCACCCGTGGACAGCGCTCTCGCACCAATGCGCGCACACGCAAAGGTCCCAAGAAAACTGTGGCCGGTCGTGGTCGCCGTCGCGGTACCAAGAAGTAATTTTGACGAGGATATAAAGACTTATGGCACAAAGTGTACGTCAAGCGCGCCGCACTGGTGGCGCCAAAAAAAGCAAGCGCACCTTGTCTACCGGACAGGTGCACATCTTTGCCTCGTTCAACAACACCATCATTACAGTGACCGATACGACCGGCAACACGGTGACCTGGGGCTCGGGCGGGTCGGCTGGATTTAAAGGCTCCCGCAAGAGTACCCCGTTTGCCGCGCGCCTGGCTGCCGAGCAGGCCATCAAGGCCGCCCAGCAAATGGGCATGCAGGAAGCCGACCTGATTGTAAAAGGCCCTGGGCCTGGCCGCGAATCGGCCATCCGCGCTGTTCAATCGATGGGTATCAAAGTCCGTTCAATCGTAGATACGACCCCCGTGCCGCATAACGGGTGCCGTCCTCCGAAGAAACGACGCGTCTAATTCGTTGTTGGAGAGGTAAGACAAATGGCAAAATATATTGGGCCGGTATGCAAACTGTGCCGGCGTGAAGGTGAAAAATTGTTTCTCAAGGGCGAGCGCTGCTTTACCCCCAAGTGCGCTTTCGAGCGTCGCAGCTATGCCCCAGGTCAGCATGGCAAGGCTGGCGGCGGTAGAGGCCGGGGCGGCATGGGCCGCATGGGCCGCGAATCGGACTATGGCCGACAACTGCGCGCCAAGCAGCGCGCCCGCCGCGTGTATGGTGTGCTGGAACGCCAGTTCCGCCGCTACTATGAGACTGCCCTGGGCCATCGCGGCCTGACTGGTCTCAATCTGTTGCAGATTCTCGAATCTCGCATGGACAATGTTGTTTATCGGCTTGGCTTTGCGTCCAGCCGCGCCCAGGCGCGCTTGCTGGTGACGCACGGTCACTTCACTGTCAATGGCCGCCGCACAGACGTTCCATCCATGCTCTTATCGCCGGGCGACTCCGTGCAGGTGCGCGAAGGCTCGCGCCAGGTATCGTACTTCAATGGCCTGGCAGCTGAGGTCGAAACCCGCACTTTCCCAGCCTGGCTAGAGCGTGATGTGGCCAATCTGGTGGGCACTGTTCAACGCTTGCCCGAACGTGCCGAGATTGATGGTAGTCTGGACGAACAGCTTATCGTTGAGTACTACTCACGTTAATGTGCTTCGGCAGTCTCAATATTGTGGGCGGCTTATGCCGCCCAACTAGACAAGGGAGAGGTGAACTGTGACCGGATTAATCAACATGGTCATGCCGAAGATCGAGCGCGAAGCAGAGGCTCGAAATTACGGAAAATTTATCATCGGCCCGTTGGAACGTGGCTATGGCAGCACTGTTGGCAACACTTTGCGCCGCGTGTTGCTCTCCTCGCTGGATGGTTCTGCAGTAACCTCGGTACGCATTTCGGATGTCTTGCATGAGTTTAGTGATATTCCGGGTGTGCGCGAGGATGTCATCCAGGTGATGCTTCAAGTGAAGCAATTACGCTTGAAGTTGAATGGCGTCGAATCGACCCGTATGCACCTTGAAGTGCGCGGCGAAGGTATGGTCACCGCCGCCGATATCATTGCGCCTGCTGAAGTGGACGTTATCAATCCTGAACTGTATCTGTTCACCGTTGATGACCCCAAGACCCGCCTTGATATCGAGTTGACCGTTGAGCGTGGGCGTGGTTACTCACCCGCCAATGAGCGCTCCGGCCATCTACCGATTGGTGAACTGCCGGTTGATGCAATCTTCAGCCCGGTTAAGCGTGCCAACTGGGAAGTCTCGAACGCGCGTGTTGGTCAGAGCACCAACTACGACAAATTGACCCTCGAAATCTGGACGGATGGGACAGTCGCGCCCGAAACTGCGCTCTCGACCGCCGCCAAGATACTCATCGAGCACCTGCGCTTTATTGCAGGCGTCAGCGAAGAAACGCTCTCGATTGTAGTCGAGCAAGAAGTCACCAGCACACGTTTGAGCACGGAAATGGCTGAAACCCCTGTGGAAGCCCTGGATTTGTCGGTGCGTGTGTTCAACTCGCTAAAACGCACCGGTATCACCACCGTTGGTGATGTGTTGGACCTGCTCGAAAAGGGTGAGTCCGCCGTCATGTCAATACGAAATTTCGGTGAAAAGAGCCTGGACGAATTGCGCGACAAAATGCGCGAAAAAGGCTTCATGCGAGACCAAACAAATAACGCGGAGTAAGTTGAAATGCGACATCGAGTAGCAGGTTACAGACTTGGACGCAGCAAGGGCGCGCGTATCGCCCTGCGGCGCACCCTCATCAAACAACTATTTACGCATGAGCGTATCACCACCACCCGCGCCAAGGCTGAGGCCATTCGTGGCGAGGCTGAACGCATGATTACCATTGCCCGCCGCTCGGCAGACGCCGAAGATGCCGGCAAGGTTCATGCCCGCCGGTTAATTGCTGCTCGCCTCGGCAGTGGCAACACCGAAGTCGTGCAGAAACTGTTCGACGAAATTGCCCCGCGCTTTGCCGAACGTCCCGGTGGTTACACTCGTATGCTCAAACTTGGCCCGCGCCTCGGCGATGCGGCCCAGATGGTGATGCTCGAACTGGTTGAAGAGTAGTTCAGATTTCACCTCGGTATACGGGAACACTGGTTACTGTATACTGATTACTGACTCGTGGCACGTTACCAAATCATTCTCGCTTACGACGGCACAGACTTCTACGGAAGCCAGCGCCAGGCGAAAGCGCGCACGGTACAGGGCGAACTCGAAAACGCCCTGCGGCGCATCGGTTGGACGGGAAAGTCCGTCCTGCTGGCCGGTCGCACCGACACCGGCGTCCATGCCAGCGGCCAGGTTGCCGCGCTGGATTTTGATGGCTGGAGACACTCCCCGGCTGAATTGCTGGATGCACTCAACAGCCAACTTCCGCGCGATATGGCCGCCCAGAGCGTGACGCTCGCCGCTGAGGCCTTTCATCCGCGTTTCGATGCGGTTGCGCGCTGTTACGTTTACCGCATCTTCTTCCAGCCGGTGCGCGACCCGCTCAGGGAGCGCTTCGCCTGGAGAATCTGGCCTGCATTAGAAGTCGAATCCATCCGCGAAGCCGCCAGCCTGCTGGCAGGAACCCACGATTTTTCCGCTTTTGGTACCCCGCCCCGGCCCGAAAGCACAACTGTGAGAACCATCAGCCGGGCTGAATGGCAAATCCATGACGACGAACTGCGCTTCACGGTGCAAGCCGAAGCCTTTCTCTATCGCATGGTGCGTCGAATGACCTTCGTCCAGGTGACGGTGGCGCAGGGGAAAATCCCAGCGCAGACCATAGCCGACGTGCTGACGGGCAGCCTTTCGGGAGAACGACTCCCGGCAGGTCTGGCTCCGGCACATGGCCTTTGTCTGGTCTCCGTCACCTATCCAGAGTGAGTGTGATGAATCTTCCTGGCCGTCTGGCTGGTGAGAATGAATGTTTTTGAATCAAGTAAGTGGAGAGACGACCGTGTATAAATCGTATTATCCCAAGGCCGCTGAAATACAGCCCGAATGGGTTGTGGTTGATGCCGCCGGACAGACGCTTGGGCGCGTAACAACCCAAATCGCCGCGCTGCTGCTCGGCAAACACAAACCGACTTTTACCCCCGGCGTGCCGATGGGTGATTATGTGGTGGTGGTCAATGCGGCTCACATCCAAGTAACCGGTGACCGCTTGAACTCCAAAATGTACCATCGCCATTCCGGTTATCCCGGCGGCCTGAAGTCCATTTCCCTGCGCGACCAGTTGCAAAACCGTCCCGACCGTGTCATTCGCGCGGCGGTGTGGGGAATGCTGCCGCACAACAAAATGGGCCGCCATATTCTCAAACGCCTGAAAATTTACGATGGCGCAGAGCACCCGCACGAAGCCCAGGTTGGCAAGAAGTAGAAGGAGTTAGGCAAATTATGACCCAATATTACGAAGGTATTGGCCGCCGCAAGGAAAGCACCGCCCGTGTGCGCGTAATGAGCGGCGCAGGCAAGTTTGTGGTCAACAGCAAGGAAGCCGCTGATTACTTTACCCGTGAAGGCGATATGGAAAATATCCTGCGCGCTTTTGCGGCTGTCGGACAGGCCCGCGAAACGTATGACATTAGCGTGGTTGTCACCGGCGGTGGCGTGAGCGGTCAGACCGATGCGGTTAAGATGGGCATGGCCCGCGCGCTGGTCAAGATAAACGGCGAGTGGAATTCGTCCATGCGCAAGGCTGGCCTGCTAACCCGTGACGCGCGCGTCAAGGAACGCAAGAAACCAGGCCTCAAGCGCGCCCGCAAGGCTCCCACCTACACCAAGCGTTAATTTTTCCGGCGCGGATTTCCGCGCGGCAATTGCACCGCAGAGAACGCGGAGAGCGCCCGTCCCCAAGACCATGCGCTTTCTGTGTTCTCTGCATTTAAGATATTTCCTGTCCCCTTTGGCTCGCCGGGGGCTTCACTGGAAACTGCCCACATGTCTGCTTTGGCTTTCGAGAAACTTGCCCCATTGTTTGACGTATTTGACCTGCAAAACCTGTCCGGTCTGACCATCCTGTGTGCCGACGAATTGGCCGGGGCGCATGTGCCGCCCTTTTCACCAGACCTGCCCGCCCTGCTGCTGGATGTGGATGACGTGGCCCAGGCTCGCGCCGTTTTGTTGGTCAATTACCCGCCCGAACACCGCATTCGCTTAATCGGCGCAGACGGACTTGTGCGCGACCTGACCCTGGGCGATTGGCGCGATTTGGACTCTGGCTCGGCCTTGCTTCCGCCTCGTGAGCGTGGACACGCCTTCGAGACCTTCCACGAAATCATTGCCCACCTGCGCGCCCCGGAGGGCTGCCCTTGGGACCGCAAGCAGACGCACGAATCCCTGCGCCAGCATTTAATCGAGGAAGCCTACGAGGTCATCGACGCGATTGACTCCGGCAAAACGGAAAAACTGGCCGAGGAGTTTGGTGACTTGCTCCTGCAAGTCGTTTTGCACGCCCAAATTGGCTACGAAGCCGGGGAATATCGTATGGCCGACGTGCTCAAAGGCATTCACGACAAACTTATCCGCCGTCATCCGCACGTTTTCGGCGAGGTGACGGTGGACGGCGAAGGCCAGGTTCTGACGAATTGGGAAGCCATCAAGAAGCAGGAACGCGAACAAAACGGCGAACCAGAAAAAGGACTCCTGGACGGCGTCCCAAAGACTTTACCCGCCTTGCACCTGGCCCAGGAATACCAGGAACGCGCCGCGCGGGTCGGGTTCGACTGGCCGGAAGTGGAAGGCGTACTCGAAAAAATCCGCGAGGAAATCGAGGAGATTCGCAGCGCCCAAACCAAAGACGAATTAAACGACGAATTGGGCGACCTGTTTTTTGTGCTGGTCAACCTGGCGCGCTGGAAGAAAATTGACGCCGAAGCTGCCCTGCACTCCGCCAACCGCAAATTCAAACGCCGCTTTGGTTACGTCGAACAGCGTGCCCGTGAATTAGGCCGTTCGCTGCCGGAGATGACTCTGGAAGAGATGGATGTACTTTGGGATGAAGCCAAGCAAAAGGGGTTGTAAGCGTCGGGACAACCTGCCTGAAAAAGCCATATCCGTTTTTCGATTTGGGCTTGCCCTGCCAGACGGTTAATGATAAAATCTTGCTTCGCAAGTCGGGCGCGTAGCTCAATGGTAGAGCAGCGGCCTTTTAAGCCGTTTGTTGAGGGTTCGAGCCCCTCCGCGCTCACAAGCTGTTTTACCCGTCGGCACACACTGGTGCGGAGCACCGATGTGGTAACAGCGCAACGGGGGAGGGGATGCGTTCGTAGCGTATCTCCTCCAAAACCCCGGCATATATCACCTAAAACAATTTATTTTGTTTAAAAAAGAGAATTAGCCATCCAGGCCCCCTGGTGGCTGTTTTTTTTTTGTAGTTTTTAAGGTGCGGAGCAAAAAAGATTTTTTCGTGTTCGTAGCACGATTAATCTTGATTTTTGGGTGAGACGAGTTGTTTTTCTTGATAAGCTAACACATCTTGGCGTGGAATTCGATAGGGGGAATTCTTTCGCGTTGGGTCCATTTTACGAGCGCCAGGGAAATGTCCGCGTTTGACAAGTAATGTTACGTATGTATGCGAGCATTTAAGCATTTCTGCAACCTGCAACGTGGTCATAATTTCTGAACTCATGTTTACAGTATAAACGACATGAAAACATTAAGTCAACCCTATTTGCCAACAGAAATTAGCCTGGCTAATCTTCTGTGGGATTTTCCGTATCGACAGATGCATATGATAGGGCGGTTAGCGCATAATCTTTCAAAATAAGCCACATGCAAATGATAATAATCTTTGTGTGGTTTATTTTTTGGAGATGCGCTTTTGTTTATCGACCGCCAGCAAGAACTTGCTTTTTTGAATAGCCTGTTGGAGCGTCGCCATCCCGGTCCGGCGCAAATGGTGCTGATATATGGCCGCCGCAGGGTTGGAAAGATATCCCTGTTGCGCCATTGGGCCTTTCGGAGCAAATAGCCGGCTTTTTCCATTTGATGCAGCATATGATACAACTCAGGTACAGTTCAGTGTCTTTTTCCATGAGTGATTACCTTCTTGTAGTTGGAATAGTTTTAAGGCAAACGAATCTGATTCGTTTGTCTTAAAACTAAGTTGGGTTAGTTGTACTCTTTGGCTTCGGCTTCGCAGGTCGGGCAACCTTTGACGGGGTCAGGGTGGCCATCGTCGCTATGCTCGTTTTCGAGCATCATGGCGTTGGTGCAGGCCCAGCAAAAACCGTCCACCTCGCCCCGGCCAGTGTTGCGGGTTTTCCTGCCGCAGTTCTCGCAGGTGTAGGTGGATGAACCGC